>JARDZI010000309.1 GCA_029240935.1 Clostridiales bacterium | reverse complement strand
TCTTCAATAGTACCACTTCCAGTTATTATTGCATTCCCATCTGGAATAGCGCTTTGAACAGTAGGTGCTGAAACTACTTCCTCGTCCATATAAATACTAATTACTTTTCCAATATTGTTAGCAGTTGCTTCTGCAAATTTAGTTGCGCCTTCAGTCTTAAGCTTTAACTGAACAACAGGCTGGTTAGTATTGGGATCTACACCTACTGTTGCATCCTCAACATCACTACCTGTTAATATTTCTTTTTCATCAGGTCCTACAAATTTTAATTTACCTGTCTTACCAACCTGGTCAAGAGCTGCTTGTGCATCATATATTCCAGGTATTTCGATTCTAATTCTATTAGAACCAGTTAATGTTACATTTGCTTCTGAAACTCCAAGTGAATCAACTCTTAGCTTTAGAAGCTCCTTAGTTCTTTCTATGGTATCGCTAGTTACATTTTTATCAACAATTTCTTCTTCAATGTAAATTCCGCCCTTTAGGTCAAGACCAAGCTTTATTACCTCTCCCATAGATTTAACATGGTAGCTGCCCAAAGTAATCCCGGCTAATAAGGTATATGCTATGAATACAATAAGCGCCGCGCTCACAATGAACAATGTTGCGTTCTTCTTTTTCATTTGAATCCCCCTTTGACAATGTCGATATGCTAATTATACAACCCGTAACTTTATTAGTCAATAAATCATATAAGGTACATAAGCATCAAATTATCCCCATAAATTAACATTTTATTACATTTTAAAATCCTATTTATTTACCCTTGCTTTAATAGTTATTGCACATTCTATCCTTTTTTTCATCATTTTGCAGCCTATTTCATATGGGATATGTATGTCGTTGTTAAAGTTATAATTATTTGCCTGACATCCACCACTACAGTAGAATCTTGCCCAACAATCCATACATTTTGGTTTATTGTATATATTCCCGTTTTTAAATAAACTCATCATGTTTTTATCTAATTCACCATTGAATACACTTCCCATTTTAAATTCATCATTCCCCACAAATTGATGACATGGGTATATATCTCCTTCTGGAGTTACAGCAACATATTCATGTCCTGCACCACATCCAGATACTCTTTTATAAACACAAGGTCCTCCATTTACATCTATATTAAAATGATAGAATTTAAAGCCAGTCCCATTTTTCTCTTCCTTAATTATCAGATCTGTAAGTTTATCATATTGCTCAAATATTTTAGGTAGATCTTCTTCTCTTAATGAAAGTGGATGGCTTGGTTCTATAACTACAGGTTCTACAGAAATCTCTTTAAAGCCCTCATTTGCAAGGGAAACCACATCATTATAAAAGTCTAAATTCTCTCTTGTAAAGGTTCCTCTTACATAATATTGTTTGTTCTTGTCTCTTCTATCAACCATGCTTTTTATTTTAGGAAGTATAGCATCATATGTACCTGAGCCATCATATCTTCTCCTTATTTTATCATTTACTTCCTTTCTGCCATCTATACTAAGAACAACATTTCCCATGTTTTTATCTATATAATCCATATTGTCTTCATTTAATAGTGTAGCATTAGTAGTAATTGTAAATCTTATATTTTTATTATAGTTTTTCTCTTGTTCTCTTGCATAATCAATGATTTCCTTTACCACTTCAAAATTCATCAAGGGTTCTCCACCGAACAAATCAATCTCAATATTATGCCTTGGCCCAGAATTGTTTATAACAAAGTCAATGGCTCTTTTCCCAACCTCAAAGCTCATCAGCATTCTTTCACCATTATATTCACCCTCAGAAGCAAAGCAGTATTTACATTTTAAATTACAGTCATGAGCAATATTTAAGCATAATGCTTTTATATAGGATGGTCCCTCATGGTTTGATATCATTTCCTTATAAATATCCTTACTGTCAAGCATTCCCTCATTAATAAGATACTCAATCTCTTCTATACCTTCAGTAATACAGTTAAGATCATACTTGAGCTTCAAAAACTGAACTATCTCATTTGAAGTAGCTTCCCCGTAATAATCAAGTATATCATAAACAACATCGTCTACTAAATGAATTGCACCGCTGTTGGTATCTATTACAATATTCAAATCATCCTTTTTAAACCTGTGAATATTCACCCTATCTCCTCCTTTAAAATACATAATTTAGTTCTCTATGAAACCCTCGTCCCTGTTACCATGTGTCATTAATATGAAAGCTGCTGCTGTATCAGCCTAAACCTAGTGAAGGATCCTATGTGATTTCCAGCTAAGATCCTTTACTAGGTTCAGGCTGACAAAGGGACTTCATAACAGTAACAAACATACTATATTTCACATTTAAAAAGCAGTAACTCCTAAGTTACTGCTAAAAAACTAATTATTTTCACATGCTAAATTTGCAACTGTACATGAAGTCTTACATGCTGATTGACATGAGTTTGCACATTCCTTGCAGCCAGGCTTATTTACACTAGCTTTTAAAGCACCAGCGTTTATTGTCTTTATGTGTTTCATTTTTTCGCCTCCTTTTAAGATTGCTTATAATGCTATATAAATTTTTTATGTATTATAATACCTTGAAACAATTGACCAATACTACCAAGGAAATTATAACATATGAAAAAAACTATCACAATACCTGTATAAAAAATATCATCCAATTCACTAATCCTTATTGCTTATTACTATTCCAATCATTCCAGCTAAAGTACCAATTACAATAGACATTATGAATGATATAAAATAGGCTTTAAAATTCAATTGTCCCTTTTCAGCAAGAGTTGCAATTATAGTGAGTAATATCATATATGCTGCACCTATAAATCCACCATGTAAATACCCTTTACATCCTATTTTATAGGCTCCATAAATACTAGAATAGCAAATACTTATAATCGTAACTATCCATATTGCTGTATTGAGAAATTCTTCGCTCAGACTCGTAAAATAGAATACGGCTGCTATAACAAGAATTAATACAATAGATAGTATTATTCCCCTACTAACAGCCTTAATATAGGTAATATAAAGCTTTTCTCCTGAATCCTTATCAAACACGATCCCACCCCCTATTAATAAATATGAGTGGGATTATATTTATATGTATGTTTTAAAAACTATTCTGATTTTTCTACTGTTTCAACTGACTCAGTTGTTTCTTCTGCTACTTCTGTGTTACCAGCTATTTCTTCAATCTTTTCTTCTGCATTTTCTTCATCCTCTAAATCCTGCTTGCTTTCTATAACAGATGAAATTGATAACTTAGAAATTTCCAATTTAGTTTCTTCAGGTCCAGTTACAATTACCATTTTATCTTCATCTAAGCTGAAGATAGTACCGTAAATTCCACCTCTAGTAATTATTTTGTCTCCTGCTTTTACACTGTTAATCATGGATTTCATATTCTTTTGTTTTTTTCTTTCTGGCATTATAAGAAAAACATAGAATACTCCAATTATCAAAACCCATGATAATATACCACCTGATCCTGTTGGCATGAATAAAACCTCCATTCAATAATTTAAATTAGTTTAAAGTTTATATATTATATACTTTATAACCCTACTCTAATTATAACCGTATTTGGTGAAAAATCCATCCCTAAAATCTAAAAGTCTATCCTCCATGATTGCTAATCTAATGTCTTCCATTAATTTTATAGTAAATCTAAGATTATGTATAGTAGTAAGTCTTGCTCCCAATATTTCCTCTGCCTTAAAAAGATGTCTAATATATGCCCTTGAATAATTTCTACAAGTATAACAATCACACTCATCATCAAGTGGGCTGAAATCATCAAAATACTTTGCATTTTTAATCACTAACCTACCCTTACTTGTAAAAACAGTTCCATTTCTTGCAATTCTAGTCTGAAGAACACAATCAAACATATCTATTCCTCTTATTGCACCTTCTATCAGACAATCAGGACTCCCAACTCCCATTAAATACCTAGGCTTATTTTCAGGCATTAATGGCACAGTGCAATCTAACATTTCATACATTAAAGGTTTTGGCTCACCTATGCTTAATCCTCCAATTGAATATCCGGGGAAATCTAGCTTTGCCATTTCCCTAGCAGCTTCTTCCCTTAAATCCTTGAACATACCACCCTGAATTATACCAAATAGTGCCTGTGTTTCAGGCTTTTTATGAGCCTGTAAACATCTTTCTGCCCATCTGATCGTTCTTAGAGTAGATTTTTTTGTATAGTCATAATCTACATCAGGTGGAGGACATTCATCAAATGCCATTATAATATCTGCTCCAAGAGCATTTTCTATTTCTATTGCCTTTTCTGGGGAAAGAAAATGTTTTGAACCATCAATATGGGATTTAAAGGTTACTCCTTCCTCTTTA
>JARDZI010000308.1 GCA_029240935.1 Clostridiales bacterium | reverse complement strand
GTTGATATGATTAACTATATATCTTTTGCTTAATATATAGATATGTTATAAGGTAGTATTTTTCAAATAGTACTATAGAGCAACCCCTGTAATAATGTATTAATAAACTATAATCTTAATGAAGCAATTAAAACTAAGAAAACTCAATATCATACTATTCAACTATCCCTACTAATTATAAAAGCAGGTTTTCTAAAATATAAAGTCAGAGTCATCAGCATAAATGCTGATGACTCTGACTTTAACTAATGCCAACCGGATAGATTCATTTCATAGTAAAGGAATATATCCCTTTCATTATTAAAAAAATAATTTCTGTAATCTGCCCATCTTGTTTTTACTCTTGACATTTTATTTAACATATCTATTCCTCCAATTCATTATTTTTTATCGTTGTTTCATTAATGTCATTTCAAAGTACTGAAATATTCTTTCTTCATTAATAAAGTAATACTCTTTAAATTCTTTAATAAGGGTTTTTTTTCTGTTTTTTCGCTTAAACATAATTCCTCCTCCTCTCTTTAGGTTTTTACCTTTGTCTCCAGAGAGTCATTTCATAATACATGAATATACTTATTTCATTTTTAAAAAAACACTCCATATACTTACTTGCTTTTTTCCTTGCACTCCTCATTTTTCTTCCTCCTTTTTTATGTATTTTTGGTATAAGCTGTATTTCTATAGCCCATAAAAATCCCGTGGAAGAATAACCAACCACGGGATTCTATATAAACAGGCAATAAAAAAACACGATAACCTATCGTGCTGCCTGGTTTACCCTTTAGTTTTACTCAGGTGACGGTTACTTATAATGTCAGAAGAAATCACTGTAGACTATAAAATCTACGATCTAAGATCTTCTAACTCTCTATTAAATTATTCAATTTGTCTAATTAATCTAATCATCATTCTTGCACTCCTTTCCTATATTTTTTGAGAACTTTCTCTTTAGAGTAAATATGAATTAAATTAAACTTATCTAAAACATTCCGTCTATAGATATTAATACACTCTCTAACTCCTATTATATTATTACATATTCATTTCCTGTAAACAATGGAGAGAATTATTATAAAAAATCTTTCCTGACCACAATATTCATGTATATATTTAAGGTTAATTTAAGGATGAGATTATAAAGTAGAAATATAAGTAGCTGGCATTATAGGAGGTGAGACAATGAGTCAGCAAAAATTCAGACATGAAATAAAACATTTTATCAACTTATCCGACTCTTTTGTATTAAGAAGTAGGCTAAAACATATTATGACTCCTGATACCTTTGCACTTGAAGATGGTAAGTACAAAATCAGAAGTCTTTACTTTGACAATCCTCAAAACAAGGCTTTAATGGAAAAAATAAATGGTGTAAACAATCGAGAAAAATTTAGAATAAGATACTACAATAATGATACCTCATTAATTAAGCTTGAGAAGAAAAGCAAGATTAATAGCTTATGTCAAAAAAACTCTGTAATTATTACTGAACAAGAATGTACAATGCTGCTTTCAGGTGAAACAAAATGGTTATTAGAATCTAACAATCCCCTACTTATTGAATTTTACTCGAAAACAAATAATCAGCTTTTAAGACCTAAAACAGTTGTAGATTATAAACGGGAAGCCTACACCTTTAATCCTGGCAATGTTAGAGTAACCATGGACAGTGAAATTAAAAGTGGACTTTTTTCCAAAGACTTTTTAAATCCACTGCTTCCAACCATTGAAGTATCACAAATAGGACATATAATATTAGAAGTTAAATTTGATAATTTTTTACCTGAAATTATCAGGGATGTAATCCAAACAAATGAAAGAAGCAGCACTTCAATATCCAAGTATGCTGCATGCAGAATTTATGGATAAAAGCTATTCTTAAAAAATGGAGGTTAGAACAAATGAATCAAGCAAATCAAATTAATCAAACAAATTTTTCTGATATCTTTAAATCAAATTTTCTTGAAAAAGTAACATCCTTTTCAATTTTAGATACTATAATTGCACTTGGTCTAGCATTTGCACTTGGTCTTTTCATATATTTAGTTTATAAAAAAACCTTTAAAGGAGTAATGTACTCATCAAGTTTTGGTGTTTCTCTAATGGCAATGACTCTTATTACAACTTTGATAATTATGGCAATAACATCTAATGTTATTCTATCACTCGGAATGGTAGGTGCATTGTCAATAGTAAGATTCAGAACAGCAGTAAAAGAGCCACTAGATATTGCTTTTTTATTTTGGGCTATAAGTGGTGGTATAGTTCTTGGAGCAGGGCTTATTCCTCTTGCAATATTCGGTTCTCTGTTTATTGGAGTTGTAATGCTTATATTTGTTAATAAGAAAAGCGTAGATAATCCATATATACTAGTAGTAAGCATAAATGGAGATGAAAATGAACACAGGGTAATGGAATATATCATTAGCAAAATAAAGAAACATGTTGTAAAATCTAAAACGGTTTCAGCAGGAAATAATATAGAATTATCTATCGAAATAAAACTCAAGGATATGTCAACACAATTTGTAAACGAAATTAGTTCAATTGATGGTGTTAGTAATGCAGTCCTAGTAAGCTATAACGGAGAATATATGTCATAAAGGTGGTTATTTTAATGATTGAAAATAAAAATATAAACCTAATTATCCTCATCATAATGCTCCTGGCTGTAATATTTACATCAATACTAATAGTTATTCCTAAAAACACAATTGCTACTGTATCCAACAATCAGCCTGAGTATGTAAGTAAAATTTTTAATCAGAGCAAAGTTACTGATATTAACATAGAAATGTCTCAGACAGATTGGAACTGGATATTGGAAAATGCAACAAAGGAAGAATATAGAAGTGGAAATATAACTATTAATGGTGAAACCTTTTATAATGTCGGTATTCGTCCAAAGGGCAACTCAAGTCTTTCATCAGTTGCAAATAGCGATACTGACCGTTTCAGTTTTAAAATAGATTTTGATGCTTATATGGATGGTCAAACCGCTTATGGCTTGGATAAATTAGTTCTAAATAATATGATGTCTGATACAACCTATATGAAGGAATATCTTTCATATGATCTTTTTTCAAAAATGGGAGTTGTAACACCAGTTTATTCTTATGCCAACATAACTATTAACGGTAACCCCTGGGGATTATATTTAATTGTTGAATCTGGTGAAGAGAGTTATCTTCAAAGAAATTTTGGTAGTGATTCAGGTAAACTCTATAAACCTGAGGATACTGGTTCTAGTCTAAAATGGGTAAATGAAAATTCCTCAAATTACTCTGGGATTAAAGAAAATGCAGTAGTTAAAATAACTAATGAAGACTTCGACAGGATAGTCACAATGATTAAATACTTAAACAGTGGAACAGATTTAGATAAATATATTGATATAGATTCCACATTAAGATATTTTGCTGTAAATACAGTACTTGTTAATTTGGACAGCTACGTTGGTAATTTTAAGCATAATTATTATCTTTATGAAAAAGATGGAGTTTGTACAATTTTGCCATGGGATTTGAATATGTCCTTTGCAGGCTTCCAAGTTGGAGATGCACAGCAGGCAGTAGATTTTTCAATCCATACTCCAGTATCAGGTAACCTAGAGGATTACCCCCTTATTGGAAAGCTCCTTGAGGTTGAAGAGTATAAATCACTTTATCATAAATACCTTGATGAAGCCATAAAGCTTTATTTTGACAGCGGAGTATTTAGCTCTTCAATTAACAAATTAGATAAATTAATAAATAGCTATGTTAAAAATGATACTACTGCCTTCTATACCTATGAAGAATATGAAAAATCCCTAACTGTATTAAAGGAATTTGGTAAACTTCGTGCTGCAAGCGTTACGGCACAGCTTGCAGGTAATACTACTGCAGGTACAATTAGCCTTGATATAAGTGCACTTGGCAGTATGAGAGGTGGAAAAGGCGGATTTGGTAGAGGTATGAATGCTGCCCCAAACTCCCAAGGAAATCCTCCTAATATAGGTCAGGGACAAAATGGAAAGGGTGCTAATATGCAAGAGGCAATGAAGATTATAGATGATGCCAATGGTGGAGAATTAACTGAAGAACAATTAGAAAAGCTTAAGGAATTAGGATTTGATGAGGAAATGATCGAGAGATTTAAAAATGTTCCACCTGGAGGAGATAGACAAAATCCAAATGCCAATGCTCCAGGAAATAATAAAGGTGGTTTTCCAATGGAGCAGGATGGTTTTAATGGAGGTGGCATGGGAAATAATAGGAATAAATCTAATCCTATTAATACTCAATACTTAAGAATCTCTGGAATTACCATCGGAGTTTGTGCATTATTTTTAACT
>JARDZI010000307.1 GCA_029240935.1 Clostridiales bacterium | reverse complement strand
GATCACTTTTTTGCCTTAATTTTATCAGAAAACTGTTACCTATGTTATTGCATTATCTGTAACCTATGTTACTGCACTATACACACTGTTCGCCCCTACGGTTAAGATGAATGTAGGAAGTTTTATATTAACTACATTATTAAAACTTTAGCACTTCCCCTACTTAATTATGTCTATATATTTTAGAACTTCCTTTTCCATTATCTCCAAGGGCATTGGACCATTCCTTAGTATTACATTGTGAAAATCCTTAATATTAAACTTCTCTCTAAGTTCAGCCTTAGCCTTTTCTCTTAGCTCGATTATTTTCATCTCACCTATTTTATAGGAACATGCCTGGCCTGGATTAACAATGTATCTGTCAACCTCCGCAGTTACATATTCATCAGGAATACATCCAAAGCTAGTCATATATTCTATTGCATATTCCCTAGTCCATCTTTTATAATGTATTCCCGTGTCAACTGCAAGCCTTACAGCACGTAAAAGCTCACCTCTTAAATATCCAAGTCTGCTGTATGGATCCTTATATAAGCCATATTCATCTGCAAGTCTTTCAGCATATAATCCCCAACCCTCAACATACGCTGGTATATAGAAATTTGATTTATCACTATATTCTTCTGATAACAGCTCACTTTGTAGTGCCATCTGCATGTGATGTCCAGGTAATGCCTCATGATAGGCTATGGACTGCATATCATATTTATAAGTGGGTTTGCTAACATTAACATAAAATATAGCTGGTGTATCTCCCCCAGTTAAGGATGGATAGTAATAAGCCTGTGGTGATGATTTCTCCGTAAACTCAGAGATTGGTAAAACCTTTAACCTAGTACCAGGAGTTATATCAAACAGCATTCCAATATTGGTATACATATCATTGATTATTATTTCATAGTCATTAACAACCTTCTCTTCTCCAGCTGTATCCTGGGGGTATAGAAAACTCACATCATTGTTAAGGGATTTCATGTTTTCCATTAAGGTACCACCATAGTTCAGCTTTTTAAACTCCTGTTCAATATCTGCCTGAATTCTATTTATTTCTAGAAGTCCAAGGTCATAAATTGCTTGAGGGGTCATATTTTGTGATGTATTATACCCTAAAATATAGGCGTAGTATTCATCTCCATTTTCAAACTTCCAAACCCCTGCATCATTATTAGCTTTAGGCTTTAGCTTTTTAAAATAACTTAACAATTCATTATAGCTAGGATAGATTTCATTTTTTATAACCTTTTCAATTGTGCTAAGTAATTCTTGTTTATATTCATCATTAATATTCAGGCTTATTAGCCTTTGCTTATATGCTAAATATATACTATTTTTCCTAACATTTTTAACCTTAAACTCTATTATTTGACCTTCAACCTGGGTAATAATAAATTTTGGAGGTATAATTCCATTTTCTTCATTCTCCCTAAGAGCATTAATTGTATAATTGAATTCCCTAGGAAAACTTTCAAGAATAGCTATTACATTTTCAGCATCATTTTCATCCTTTATTTCTCCAATATGAGACAAAACCTCATTAACCATACCTATATGAATCCCATAATATTGAGTTAGTGCATAATTGTATTTTTTAAATTCTTCTCCATTCCTCTCTTCGTTTTTCAACCAATCCTCAATTTCATTAAGAGTAGTTAAGGATGGTGTTGGTGCAATGCTTACAATTTTTTCAGAATTGTAATTCCTTGAATCAACCTCCTCAAATACCTCCCTATCCTTAGGAAATACCTTTATCAACCCAGAAATTTTACATATACCAATGCTTACAAGTAGTATAACAAGTGCTATGCTGAAAACCCAAATACATATTTTTTTCTTATTTATTTGCTTTTTATCATATTTATTAGAATTATCCATTCATAGAACCACCTTTTATTTATGCATTATATAATGCTTTCATATTTAAGTATAATAAATAAACTAGATAATTGAAATAATAAAATTTAAATAGGAATATGCGAACATATGTTTGCTTTGCTTCTTAAGACATGATAAAATTTACTTATAAGATATATTGAGGTGTTATTATGGAAATTATGCAAAAGCTAGAAATATTATCTGATGCTGCAAAATATGATGTGTCCTGTTCCTCTAGTGGAAGCTCTAGAAGTAATAAGGGAGGCCTTGGAAATGCACACATGAGTGGGATATGCCACAGCTGGTCTGATGATGGCCGATGTATCTCCCTATTAAAGATTCTTCTTACAAATAGCTGTGTTTATGATTGTGCCTATTGTGTGAACAGGGTAACTAACGATTTACCCCGGGCTACCTTTACTCCTGAGGAGGTGGTGTCACTTACCATAAACTTTTATAGGAGAAACTATATAGAAGGACTTTTTTTAAGCTCTGCAGTATATAAAAATCCAGACTACACCATGGAGCAGCTTCTTCAAACTGTTAAAATACTGAGAACAGAGTATAATTTTAATGGTTATATTCATCTTAAAGCTATTCCTGGTGCAGACTCCTCATTGATTTATGAAGCTGGATTATATGTTGATCGAATGAGCGTAAACATTGAACTCCCATCAAGTGAAGGGCTTAAATTATTAGCTCCCCAAAAGAATAAGGTCGGGATATTAAAACCCATGGGCTTTATAAAAAATCAAATTACTGAGAAAACTCATGAAAAAATGATATTCAAGCACTCTCCTAAGTTCATACCTGCAGGTCAGACAACCCAACTAATAGTGGGGGCAACACCTGACCCAGATATAAGCATACTTCGTCTTTCAGAAAATCTTTACAACCATTTTAAGCTAAAAAGAGTTTACTATTCTGCATATATACCTGTGTCAAATAACCCTCGTCTTCCTGTTATATCAAAGCCACCACTCCTGAGAGAACACAGACTTTATCAGGCAGACTGGCTCCTCAGGTTTTATGGGTTTAAAGCAGAGGAACTTCTATCTGAGAGAAACCCTAACTTTGATGTTGCCCTTGACCCAAAATGTGATTGGGCAATTAAAAATCTCCATCACTTTCCTGTAGAGGTTAATACTGCTCCCTACGATATACTCCTTAGAATCCCGGGTGTAGGTGTTCTCTCTGCACAAAGAATACTAGCCGCAAGGAGAGTGGGTTCCCTTGATTATTCCGCTTTAAAAAAACTGGGAGTTGTTTTAAAGCGGGCAAGGTTCTTTATTACCTGTAAAGGAAAATATCAAGGCATTATAGACATGAATGAATTATTAATTAGGGAAGCCCTGGTTAAGGCAGATAATTATAGTACCTCTTCCCCATATGAGCAACTTTCAATGTTTAATGATTTTAGATTTAATGCATTGCACACTAGTGATTCCAGTGAGAAATACGAAACAAACAAGTTTGCCCTTAAGGGAACCCTACAACCATTAAGTTTAATATAGATTTATAAGAGTTGATGAGCATAATAGGAAGAATGGGTCGCAAGTCGTCTATATGTTAACTGAAACAATTTCACTACTATGTGTTGTAGGGGCGAACAGTGTTCGCCCGCAAGTGGGTATCTTGATACAGACATAGTCCAAAATCCTGGTACCCTACGGGCGAACACTGTTCGCCCCTACGTAATATCCATATTCGTGCCCATGTTTACAAGTGATTTGTTACGCATTACCCCACAGATATGTATAACTTCTTGAAATAAATCATACCAACAAAACAGGAGGAATTCCATATGCTTAACTTTATATATGATGGAAGCTTTGAGGGGCTTTTAACTTGTGTTTATGAGGCCTATTACAAACATGTAAATCCTGATAGAATAATTCCTGGAGAAATGCCTCAGTTGGACATGCTGGATGAAAGCATTTATATCTCTACAGATGAAGAGAAGGCTTCTAAGGTCTATGCTTCCATACTAGAAAAAATCTCCTCAGATGCATTGGATAATATGTATTATGCATTTCTCTCGGAGCTTGAAGCCTCGGGTAAAATTATTTTTGAATATCTAAAATTGGGATGGAAAATAGGTTCAAAAGTTGACATGTACCTTTCTGAAGACATAGTACTTAACTTGCATAAAATAAGTAAAAAGGTTGGTTCTGAACGTCATAGAATGCTTGGACTTATAAGGTTTAGTCAGTGCAGGGATGGAATATATTATTCCCAGATTGAGCCAGACCATAACATACTTCAATTGCTAGCTCCACACTTTGCAAATCGAATGGCTGATCAAAACTGGATAATACATGACATAAAAAGAAATATTGCAGCTATTTACAATATGAAAGGATGGATATTAACAGAGCTTGAGCTAAATGCTCTACCTGAGATGAGCCATGAGGAGGACTTTTACCAATCCCTTTGGAAACAGTATTTTAAGAGTATTGCAATTACAACAAGGTTTAATCCTAAACTTCAAGTTCAGCAT
>JARDZI010000030.1 GCA_029240935.1 Clostridiales bacterium | reverse complement strand
GATGCTATTGATTTATCAAGCTCACCACTGAATACAACCATTGTCTTACCCTGTGGTCCTTCATATGCAGCACCTACAGGGCTAATAGTGCTTTTATTATCCTTTGAACCCTTTTGAATATATGCCACATAGTCACAGCAGGACTTCTCAATTCCATTTAGAGTATTCCCTGTTCTGTCACACCAAGCCTTTATATCCCTTTCGAATGCCGGATCTGTTACATGTACCTCTAGCATTTCTCCTTCTTGTATCTTCTCAATCTCTTTATATACCTTCATTATGGGACCTGGACACTGTAAACCACATGCATCAATTTTAATTACTGACTTATTTAGCTTATCACTACTAACATCCTTTTTTTCTATTCTAGTCATTTCATCATTCATTTTTATTTCATCACTATATATTGAGTTTGCAGTTTGATATATATCATAACCACCGCTTAAGTTATATGCTTCAAATCCATTTTGGACTAGTATTCTATATGCAATATATCCCCTTAGTCCAACCTTACAGTATTCGAATATTTTTTTATCCTTTGGAATTTCTTTTATTCTTTCCCTTAAGTTATCAACGGGGATATTAACTGCACCCTTAATATGATTTGCTTCAAATTCAACTTTAGTCCTAACATCTAATATGAAATACTCACTATTCAATTTATCCATCTCATCCCAATGCATAACCTTCATGTCACCTTTTAATATATTAGCAGCTGTAAAACCTGCCATGTTAATAGGATCCTTTGCAGATGAAAATGGAGGTGCATATGCTAGTTCAAGCTCCTCTAAATCATAAACATTTAGACCATGTCTTATTGCTGTTGAGAGTATATCTATTCTCTTATCTATTCCATCCCTGCCTACAGCTTGAGCTCCAAGTATCCTTCCATCCTCAGGTGAAAAAAGGAGCTTTATGGTCATTACAAATGCACCAGGGTAATATCCTGCATGGGAACCAGAATGTGTATAGGATTTCAAGTATGGAATTCCCATCCTTTTAAGGGTTTTTTCATTATTTCCTGTTGCTGCAGCAGTTAAATCAAACACTTTTATAATGGATGTTCCCTGTGCTCCATTATACTTTACATTTCTTCCACAAATATTATCTGCTGCTATTCTCCCCTGTTTATTTGCAGGTCCTGCAAGAGGAATTAGTGTATTTGATTGGTTTACAAAATCCCTAATTTCTATTGCATCTCCTACTGCATAAATAGCTGAATCAGAGGTTCTTAAGTATTCATCTACCTTAATTCCCCCTCTTTCTCCAATCTCAAGACCTGCATCTTTAGCAAGTTTTGTTTCAGCTCTAACTCCAATTGCAAGTATAACCATGTCTGCATTAACTTTTTTACCACTTTTCAATACTACTTCAATACTATCCTGTCCTAGGAATTTATCAACCCCATCTCCAGTTATAAGATTAATTCCATTATCGATTATATGCTTTTCAAGCATTTTTGCCATTTCCTTATCAATTGGTGCCATTATCTGATCCAAAGCCTCAATCAATGTAACATCAATGCCTGTTCCCTTAATATTTTCAGCCATTTCTATTCCAACAAATCCACCACCAATAACTATAGCTGATTGGGGCTTTTTATCTACTATGTGAGCTTTAATATTGTCTACATCTCTCATATTTCTTAATGTGTAAATACCATCTCTTTTTATACCCTCTATTGGAGGTACAAAAGGTGCTGCCCCTGGAGATAGTACTAAATAATCATACTTTTCCCTGGTTATTTTTCCATCTGTTTCTATTTCCACTTCCTTTGTATCCCTATATATTTTCTTAACTTCAGTTTTAACTCTTATGTCAATATTAAATCTTTTTTCCATTCCCTCTTCAGTTTGCACAAGAAGCTTTTCTCTATCCTTAATAACATCTCCAATGTAATATGGCAGCCCACAGTTTGCAAAGGAAATATACTCTCCTTTTTCAACCATTAGAATTTCTGCAGATTCATCTAGTCTTCTAAGTCTTGCAGCTGCACTTGCACCTCCTGCCACGCCACCTACGATAATAATCCTTTTAGCCATAATTTCATCTCCTCATATTAAAATTATTATTCCCATCTATATTTCAACTATATGATAAATTTTAAGCAAAGTCAATATACCCCATGTGGGTATGCCTAAAATATTTTTGTATATCTTTTTATATATGATGAATTAAAGAAATTACACATGAAATATGTAGTGGCAGACTTCCATGCCCGCTCATTTCAGAAGCAGATCAGTCCGCCACTGCAATTGAAAGCTTTAATGCATTATATATAGGTAACAAATTCAAACCTATTCATATATTTGCCTTGCATCTGTTTTTGATGTATCCTAATAATATCTTTTACAAAATAAAATGGGGTGATTAATTGCTTTCGAACATTAAGGCTGTAATATTTGATTTGGATGGAACACTGATTGATTCCATGTGGGTGTGGAAGCAGGTGGATATAGAATATTTAAAGAAGAGAGGTATTATATTACCTGAAGGCATTCAAAAGTGCATAGAAGGTTTCAGTTTTACTGAAACTGCAATGTATTTTAAAAATCGTTTTGAACTTGAGGATAGCATAAATGAGATTAAGAATGAATGGACAGAGATGGTAAGGGATTATTATAAATCCGCTATAAAAGCTAAAAAAGGTGTAAAGGAATTTTTAATATATCTTAGTGGAAACAAATTTAAAATTGGTCTTGCAACCAGCAACTTTATGGACCTTGCTATTGATGTGCTTAGAAGTAATGAAATAATACAATATTTTGATCAAATAGTAACTACATGTGAAGTCCCAAGGGATAAATCTTACCCAGATGTATTCCTGGAAACCGCAAAAAGGTTAAATGTATCTCCTAAAGAATGTATAGTATTTGAAGATACCCTGTCAGCAGTAGAAGGTGCAACCCAAGCTGGAATGAGAGTGATCGGAGTATATGACTCCTTTGGAACCTGTACTCCTGAGGAATTATCAGAAAAAACAGAACGTCTGATTGAAGATTTTGAATGCATAGTTGATGAGTACTGTAAGGGATAATAACAGCCTCATCAGATATCAGATTTATGGGGTGATGGGACCCAGGGTGCCTGTCATTCTGAACGTAGTGAAGAATCTTTCCCTGAGATACGTATAAAGACCCTTCACTGCGTTCAAGATGACAATGTCTGGAACTTGCCTTCAATGTAGGGGCGAACAGTGTTCGCCCGTGGAGTACCAGGATTTTGCACTATGCCTGTATCATAATGCCCACTTGCGGGCGAACACTGTTCGCCCCTACAACACATAGTAGTTAAATTGTTTCAGTTAACATGCAGGCAACTTGCGTCAAATTATTCCTAAAATATGACTTTCTTCTAAAGCTCTACCAGTCTTTCTAGATATGGATAGATACCAAATAATTCTTTTACTTTCATATACTCATCAATTGCTTTTTGATTCTTGTCTGAAACCTTTTGGGCTCTTATTAACAAATTCTTTGGTGTTTCAAGAGGTGAAATATATTCCACAGCTGAAACCTTATATCCTTGTGTTTCAAGTAAAAGGGTTCTTACCCCGTCTGTTAATATGTCTGCAAATCTTGCCCTAAATACTCCGTGCTTTATAATCTCATTAAATTCTTTAAATTCATATTGCTCTATAAGCTCCTTATGACAGCAAGGAACACAAACTATTGACCCTGCATTAACCCTAACTGCAAGCCCCAATGCCATATCAGTAGCAATATCACAAGCATGAAGACTAATAACCATATCGATTCTTCTATTTGGTTCATAGAAATTCAAATCCTCTTCTATAAACTCCATATTTTTATATCCAAGACGTTTTGCTGTTTCCTTTGATGCATTTATAACATTGGCTGAACGATCTATTCCAATAAAATAGCAATTTTTCTTTTTCTTTTCCTTTATGTAATAATTAAGTACGAATGTTAAATATGACTTACCACATCCGCAATCTAGTATAGTAATGGTTTCTACATCAGAAATTTCATCTATCATTTTATCTACTAGCTCTATAAAATGATCAATTTGATTGTATTTTCTAATCATATCATTTTTTACTTTACCTTCTTTTGTTAGTATCCCTATTGCCTTGAGTAGTTCATCTGCTTCTCCAATTTTCACTAGATAGTTCCTGTTTAAAATCTGAGATGTTTTAATCCCCTTATCCTCTTTTTCATTAATACTGTCTAGTTGTTTTGTCTTTACATTCTTATTATCAGCTATTAGAACTGTCACTTTGCCTCTTTCATCTAGTTTAAATTCAAGGCTTTCATAATTAATAGAATGCTTAGAAATATATTCAGGAAGCTCATCTATTTTTACATTCTCATCCTTACCATTAAAATTAGATATCTGGGTTTCTGCATCATATACCCCTTTGTATTCTTTTAATCCAGATTTGAAAGTAAAGCCTATTTCTCTTATAAAATCACTATTTTCTTTAATTCTGTATGTCATTCCTGAAAGCATAAATTTTATTTTATCACAAATTTGCTTGTTCATATATACAACTCCTCGAATATGTAATGTAAAAATTATATATTAATTCCAAAAAAAAATAAAGGGGGGATTCAAATCCCCCAATATGTTAAACAGCGATATATTCAAGTTCTAATTCCGGCATGCTAAAGCTTGAACCTTTGACACCAATAATAAATTTAACACTAAACTTATTAGAAATGTCCCTAGCGCATTCAAAGAATTCGCATATTGCATCATTATTTTCTTGTAATATGGTATTGAGATTATCGATGAAAATACATTCTGTATCGTAATCCTGTGAGATTAGACCATACAGATAACCAACGAAAGAACCGAGAGAAGAAATGGGGAATTGAGAAACATCATTCAGGCGTACATTCTGATTAAGATCATACATGCTTTCAAGATTATTGCTAATATAGATTAAATGACCTTTTGACTCTAATGCTTGTTCATTTGCAAGTGAAATCATCTTTTTAGTTTTTCCGGAACCTCTTTCTCCGGTCAATACTTGAATCATTTTAATCACCCCATTCATAATATTTAACCTTTAATTAAATTATATTATATTCAGAATATTTTTTCAATTAGAAATAATAAATAATTCTCTATTTATCTAGTAGTATTTACCTATTTAATTGTTTTATTCCTCCTTTTCTCTTATTATTGAGTTTTTTATCAAAACTTAAAACTTTAATTAGAGAAATGAATAATAATTTAATTTAACCAAGGTCACCTCCTCTATTGTAAATATTTTAAAAGGACAGACCATATTATTAGCATCTATCCTAATTGTATTTATTTTAATTCATTTGATGACACAATATGAAAGCTGCATTTAGGTAGTCTTGTCTGAAGTTCTAAAACTATGCTTTCATCCTTACAATCTATTGGTGGCTCTCCAAGTACAACATGCTCAATTTTTTTGTTTTCTATAAAGTCTACTAAAGTACTAACAATACTGTCAGATCTCAATACTGTCAAGTCAGCACCTACATTCTTCGAAATATCAAATAGGTATTCGAGAGCTTCCGATTCCTTATGATTCCCAAGAAAGTTAACTCCCTCCCTAGCTACATGTATCACAAATAATTCGCCCTTTAATTTATCCTTTAGTGATGCTCCTCTTTGAATTAATCTTTCACAATTTTTCTGTTGTGTGACGCATACCATTATATTAACATCAATATACACACTTATTACTCCTTTCGTGGTATATTATCTCTTCATATAATATACTATTTTTTTAGAAATTTATATAAACCATTTATAACTTTCTCAATTAAGAGTATACCATATAATTATATAAATAATAATTAGAACACACATTTTTATTTAAATATTTTAAGATTGTTAACAATCACTTAATATTTAAATAGTTAAAAGTAGTGGCAGGTTTCCAATGCTGCCTTAGGGCATCTGAATTTCACAGGATATTATCCTTTAATCAGAGTTTCTAAGGCAGGCATGGAAGCCTGCCACTGCATAAAATTTTTTATACTTTTTCTATAATAATCTCATCATATTTAATTTTACCAAGTGAACTTAATCTCACACCTATAACTCCATCTCTGGTTATAAAGCCTTGCTCAGGATGATATAGGAATATCCATGGGGCATCTTCAACAATTATATTCTGAATTTCTTTATACATATCTACTCTTTTTTCTGGATTTACAACCTCTCTAGCCTTCTTCATTAAACCCAACATCTCTCTATTTTCATAGCCTGTAAAATTTGTCATATTACCAGGTACAAATAATGGTTCAAGATAGTTATCCGGATCTCCTGTATCTGCAACCCATCCATACATAAATACATGACATTTTGCAAGACTCTCAGGTTTCATATAGTCACTTGCAGGAACCCTGATTACGTCACATTCAATGCCTATTTCCTTCAAGTCATTTGAAATATATTCTATTAATCTGTCATAGGCTGATTGAGTGTTTCCTTCTCGCCCCAGAAAAATTAGTTTTTCATTTATCTTGGTAATACCTTTTTTCTTAAGTATTTCCCTGGCTTTTTGAGGGTTATAGCCATATCCCTTTAAATGGCTATTATCAATTATACTTGGTGGAAATGGCCCCTTAGATTCCACAGCGATTCCACCCATCAATTCCTTAATTATCTTGTCCTTATTTACTGCATAATTTATTGCTTGCCTTATTTCCGCATCCCTTGCAAATATTGAATTTGATTTTAGATTAAATCCCCCATAGGTTGTACTCATTACACTCTTCATACTTACTTTATCAGCAAACCTGCTACCTTTAATTTTTTCATATGCTGCTTTACTTTCAATTGTGACAAAATCATACTTTCCTTCAATAAAGTCATCAACTGAATTTCCACCACCATTTATAACTTGAATATTCTCAATATATGGACAGCCACCGAAATAATCTTTAAATGCTGTTAATATGAATTTATTATCTTCCACACTGCTTATTACATATGGTCCACAGCCTGTAAATATTCCCCTCTCAACATCTTCCTTTGCTAAAATCACGCAGCACTTTTGGGCTAAATTTAAAACAAATCCGCTATAGGGCTGGGAAAGCTTTATTGATATTCTATACCTATCAATTACTCTAATTCCTCTAGCTTCCCTGCTCATACCCCTCAAATACTCATCTGATCCATCAACTAGGGATAAAAACCATGCATTAGCAGATTTCAATTTAGGGTCTAATACTCTTTCCAATGAATACTTAACATCCTCTGAGGTTATTTCCCTTCCATTATGGAACTTAGCACCTCGTCTCAGATTAAACACCCAGGTCATATTATCCTCTTCAACATACCAGCTTTTTGCAACACCTGGCATTATATCTGTTGAATTACCTTGAATGAGCAGTCCAGCATGTACGTTAATTAATAGCTTATCGCTAAGTGCATCAAATGTAATAACTGGATCTAATGACTCTGGTTTGCCTCCGATGTATGCTTTTAGTACATATTTACCTAGACCAGAATCCTTAACTGTATTTAATAATTCATTTGTCACAGATTTTAGATCCTTTGAAGTTTCAAACAGAGATTCTATAGAAGTTTTAGTATATTGAGTGTTCATTGATGCTGCTTCAACCATAGCCATAACCTTTTCTGAAGTTTTATTCATATCCTCTGCTGATTCAATAATTATCTCTAAACTGTTTGTTTGCTCTGATACAGCTCTATTAATTTCTTCAGTCACCGCTGTAGTAGTACCTACAGCTTCAATTATATCATTAAATACATTCATTGTATTATTAGCTATGGCTACTCCCTCTTTTACCTTATTGCTGCTTTTCTCCATAGCATCCGTTGTAAGCTTTATACTATCATTTATTTCTGTAATAGTTTTAGATATTCTTTCAGCTGATTCTGCACTTCTTTGGGAAAGTTTTTTAACCTCAGATGCAACCACAGCAAAACCTTTTCCAGCTTCTCCAGCCCTTGCAGCCTCAATAGAGGCATTTAGGGATAAAAGATTTGTCTGTTCCGCTATTTCCTTTATAACTTTAAGCATTTCATTTATATGCAGTGATTTTATATTTAAATTATTTACAACTTCCTTTATGTAATCCACAGATTCTTCAATTTCATTCATAGCTTTTATTGAATTATCTGCAGCTTGATTTCCCTTTTTAGCAATACTTAAGGTTTCATCTGCTTTTTCCTTAGAGTGGGCAGTATTTGCATAAACCTCCTCAGCAAGAGCAGAATAATTGCTTATTTCACCAGCAACTCTCACGATGCAATCCATTTGAATCTCAACATGCCCAGATATATTTCCAATTGTCCCGATTAATCCCTCAACAGCAAAACCAGTTTCTTCAATTCTTTTGGAAATTCTATCTACTATGTGCTCCTGATTGTTTTTTAGAAGAGTAATATTGTCGTTAGGATTATTTTTGTTTGTTGTATTTTGCACTACAACAGTTTCAATACTATCTGGAATATTTCCCTGTTCTTTACTTTTTTTCCAGTTAAACATTTTCTCTTCCCCTAACATAATAAATTTAAAAAGTTATTTAAACTTTATATATGCTATTATAACACATATTTTTACTGTATTATACAAATATACCTTTTTTAATACAGTAATATTTAATTATATAGAGTAAAGTAATTAAAAATAAGGCACCGAAAAAGTTTAACTTTTTCAGTGCCTTATTTTATAACTCTTTTTTATTTTTTATTTCCTCATATATTCTATTTATCTCATTTTCATGATATCCAATTGCAAGGTTTAATTTATCCTCAACAATTGAATGTTCCTCTTCGAATTTGAATTTAATGCACCAAACTGGATTATATTCTTCCTCAATTTCTTCAACCTTAAATCTGTTTCTCTCTAAGCCTTCAATATTGTAATTTTCATATATTTCATTATATTCATCATCTTCAACATCCCTGTCAGTTGTAAGAAATAGTTTGACAGTGTTTTGCTCAACATAAGCCTTATATACCAGCTCCAAACCTGATTCTATTTCATAACTGCCTAGTTCATCGGTTAATATTCCATTTTCTTTTTGCATCAATACTAACCCTTTTGCATCCAACATGTACATCCCTCCTTTGCTTATTATTTTGCATAGCTATCAAAATTAAAATTCTAATTTTTCTTCAATGAATTTAACAAGCTCATCGATTGGAAGTCTCACCTGCTGCATTGTATCTCTATCTCTTACTGTAACACACTTATCCTCTTCTGATTGAAAGTCATAGGTTATGCAATATGGAGTACCTATTTCATCCTGTCTTCTATATCTCTTTCCTATGCTGCCTGCTTCATCATATTCTACATTGAATCTCTTTGCGAGAATTTCATGAACCTTAAGGGCACTCTCAGAAAGCTTCTTTGATAATGGAAGTATTGCTGCCTTTATTGGAGCTAGGGCTGGATGGAATCTTAATACAACCCGTGAATCTCCCTCTTCCAGCTGTTCCTCATCATAGGCATCTACAAGGAATGCCAATGCAACTCTGTCTGCACCAAGTGATGGTTCTATACAATAGGGTACATATTTTTCATTAGTTTGAGGGTCAAGATATGACATTTCTTCACCTGAAAGATTTATATGCTGCTTCAGGTCAAAATCCGTTCTATCTGCAATGCCCCATAGTTCACCCCATCCAAAGGGGAACAGGTACTCAATATCCGTTGTTGCATTGCTGTAATGGGATAACTCTTCAGGGTCATGATCCCTAAGTCTCATGTTTTCTTCCTTTAAACCAAGCTTTAACAGCCAATTCTTACAGAATTCCTTCCAATATCTAAACCACTCAAGATCCTCACCTGGCTTGCAGAAAAACTCGAGCTCCATCTGCTCAAATTCCCTGATTCTAAATATGAAATTACCAGGTGTAATTTCATTTCTAAATGACTTTCCAATCTGACCTATACCAAATGGAACCTTCTTTCTAGATGTCCTTAGAACATTTTTAAAGTTTACAAATATACCCTGGGCAGTTTCTGGTCTTAAATACAACTGGGTTTTTGAGTCCTCAGTAACTCCCTGGAAGGTTTTAAACATAAGATTAAATTGTCTTATGTCTGTGAAATTATGCTTTCCACACTCAGGGCACTTAATATTGTTTTCATTAATAAAGCTCATCATTTTGTCATTACTCCAGCCGTCAACTGATGGAACTTCTTCATTCTTTGACATATAGAAATCCTCTATTAACTTATCTGCTCTAAAACGTGCTTTACATTCCTTGCAGTCCATTAAAGGATCACTGAAGCCTCCAATATGACCTGAGGCTACCCAAACCTGTGGATTCATAAGAATTGCACAGTCAACTCCTATATTATATGGTGACTCCTGTATGAATTTTCTCCACCAAGCCTTTTTAACATTGTTTTTAAATTCTACTCCAAGTGGTCCATAATCCCATGTGTTTGCAAGACCTCCATATATCTCAGAGCCTGGAAATACAAATCCTCTCCCCTTGCTAAGGGCAACTATTTTATCCATTGTTTTTTCAACAGCCATACAAATACCTCCTTAAATAAATTTAAAAAAATTACACTGTTCTCAGATTTCCACATGATGCCATGCCATTAAAATTAAAGACAGACCTTGTCATTTTGAGCCTAGGGTCCAATCTAAGCTTAAAATCCTTCACTAGGTTCAGTATGACATAGGGTTATAACAGATTAGGCTTTCAAAGAAACGACAAAAAACCCTTCATCCCATCAAGGGACGAAAGGTTATTTCCGCGGTTCCACCCTTATTGGCTTAAAAAGCCCTCTTTATAAAAGATACTCCAGGTTGCCCTTCATTAAACTCAAAGACCGGACTCACACCCACTCCAGCTCGCTTTACTTTGGAAGCTTAATTACTCCTTCCCTTCACTATATCTAATATATATTTATAGTTAATAATACCAAAATTCCGTAATTTGTCAAGTATAATATTTTCTAAAGTATTAACTTCTTTGATTCCTTTGATTCTTCCGATGTACATGTAGCGTCAGCTGCCCACAGCTGACTAGTCACCCAAACAAGTAAGATTTTAAAAGAAAAAGCATTTCCTCACTTGCAGTTAGTGCTATCTATTCTTTAATTTTGAGCATCCACCACATCCGCCTGAACTACAGCTTTCGTCATTAGCTTTTTTAACAGGACGACATGAAGATATTATAAACCCTTCCTTAGGTTTTACAGTATAATCAATATTTATACCATCTGAATATATAGGTACATATTCACTATCAGTAAATATTTTTATATCACCCTTTTGTGTTATTTCATCACCAGTTCTAAAATTATCAATAGCAATACCAAATCTCGCTCCTGAACAAGCTGCTTTTTCCACATATATTCTAATAACAGGTTCCTCATTGTTTGCAGTTGCAAACTCTCTTATTTTAACCTGTGCCATTTCAGTAATATTTATTTCCATTATTTTGCCTCCAAACTATTTTATATTGCATATCTATTATACAATATATATTTTAAAACCTCTATATATTTGATATACTAATTGTATTCTTCCAAGTAAAGGCGGTGAATTTTAATGATTAGGCTTTGGGGAAAAATAATCACAGACAGTAAAATAGTTACTCATATAGAATATACATGTAATGAAGAAATAGAATACCAAGAACAGTTAAAAAAATGCATAAAAGAGATATGCTATGCATTGGATTTACAAAAACCATACTGGCTTCCTAAAAATTTGAAGGAATATAATAAGTCAAAAAAAACCTCCTTTATTCAAGATAACTTTATAGAGGAGGTCAAATTTGATTGTTTTGAAATTCAGGTAATAGAAGAAAAATAGTACAAGAATTTATAACTGATATAAATGGATAATTATGCATATATTTATAAAATCTTTTATTGACAATATATATCTGGAGATGTAATATTTAATAAAGACTACAATTGTAATCAAAGGGAGGCTATCCTAATGATAGAAATACCCAGGATATCGGAAGCCGAATGGGAAGTAATGAAGATTCTATGGGTCAAATCTCCTTCATCCGCCAATCAGATTATTGAATCACTATCTGGAAGCAACAATTGGAAACCTAAAACTGTGAAGACATTAATTAGCAGATTGGTTAAAAAAAATGCTATAGGGTTTACTCAAGATAATAGAGTATATTATTACTACCCTTTAGTAGATGAGGATGAATGTCTCAAGGCGGAAAGCCAATCCTTTTTAAACCGCGTATATGGCGGGGCATTAAAACCTATGCTAATAAATTTCCTCAGGGAAGAAAAATTGTCTATGGATGAAATTGATGAGTTGAAACGTATTTTAGACGAGAGGAATGAATAAAAATGGTTAATATTTTTACATTCCCCCTGATATTTTTCAACTGGATTATGGCATCAACCCTAATGGCTGTAGTTTTAGTATTACTAATCTTAATTGCAAAAAATATTTTTAAATATAAACTTGGAGCAAAATGGCACTATTTCATATGGTTTGTATTAATCTTCCGAATTATATTACCATGGGCTCCTACAAGTTCTCTTAGTGTATTTAACTTATTCTCCTTTGAAAAGCAAGCATCGATTATTCAAACAACAAACCAAGAGGAGCATAATATTCAAGTTGAAATAGTAAACCCGGCAGCTATTGATACAGCTGCAAAGGAACCAAATACTGAAGCAGACACAAATACTTTAAAGGCATCACAAAACCAAGCATCTAGTGATTATGTTAAGAAATTTACTATTAATTTAAAAACCTTATATTGGATTTGGCTTAGTGCTGCACTTATTGTTTGTTTATATATTTTTCTGAACAGCTTGATATTTGAAATGAAAATAAAGAAACATAACACATTTGTTAGTAGAGAAATTTTTAATATATTTTTGGATTGTAAATATAAATTGAATGTATTTGCCAATATACCATTAATCGAAACACCCTATGTAAAAAGCCCAACCTTGATTGGTTTTATAAAACCTCGTTTGTTACTGCCAGTAAATGTTTTAGATACTATACCACTTGAACAGTTAAATTATGTATTTCTACATGAACTGGTACATTTTAAGCGAAAGGATATTGGAATCAATTTATTAACAAGTATAATTCTTATATTTCACTGGTTTAATCCTTTTATATGGTATTCATTCTATAAAATGAGACAGGATCAGGAAATTGCCTGCGACGCTTTAGCTTTATCATATATAGATCAAAGTGAATTAAAAGAATATGCACTAACATTAATAAATTTACTTGAGAGCTTCTCGAAGAATTCTAGACTCCCCAGTGCCACAGCAGGTATTGGTAGAACAAAGCTAGAAATAAAGAGAAGAATAAAAATGATTAAATCCTATAAAAAGCATTCTTTGAAATGGTCAGTAGTTGGTTTTACTTTTATGATTGTGTTGAGTATGACTTCCTTAACAAATCCTAAAGTGGGGATTTTAAATACTAAAGCATTAGCAAGTAAGCCTGATGCCAGCGCTCCAATTAGAGAGGTTGCATCTAGATGGATAAATGATTACACATACCATCTTGGAAATCAGGATGAAAAATTAATAGCATATACAATCACAAAGTATATGAATGATGTTGGAAATATTAATTATAAAACAATGAATGGTATGGAGGGTTTCGAATATCTGATACCCGCAAGACAAGCTCAAGAGCAAGTATGGGTAGAAACCACACTTGCTGAATTTGAAAAAAATAAAATGATATACCTGGTTAAAGATGTTGATATTGAGTTTATTTCCATTCATTCTGAAGAAGCTACTGCCTGCTTAATAGGTAGAATTACAAGAGTAAGTGAGTCTGGTGATCCTCTAAATGTTTATGGAAATAAATTCAAAGCTTTATACACACTTAAAAAGCTTGATGGAAAGTGGATGATTATAACTACTACACAAAACAGTAGTTTAGCTCAAATGACACTCCTCCCATCCTATGAGGAAACAGCAATTAGAAATGTTGTTAATAAATATATAAATAGTAATTTTACAAATGTAAAAAATTCAGCCCTATATATTCCTCCAGTAACAACCTCTGAAGAACAAATAATTGTAAAAAGTATGCTAAATATAAGCAGAGCTGGAAAGTTAGAGGGTTTGAATGTTACCTATAGTGAACAGGATTATACCTTACAAAAAATAGATGATGACTGGGCTATTGCTGATATAGAAGCCCAAACTACTAAACCTGAAGACCCAACAAATTAAATTGTTGTGGTACATCACCAGTATTCCCCCTGGATTGATGTTTATATATGAGTGCCACGCTCAAATCTATCACACATTAAAAAGCCTGACTTACCAGGCTTTTTAATGCTTTTTGTATTAAATTTAAAGTTTCTTTTCTAACTCTGATCTTTCATTTTCAAAACCTGGTTTCCCAAGAAGAGCAAACATATTCTTCTTATAGGCTTCAACTCCAGGCTGATCAAATGGGTTTACCCCAAGTACATATCCACTAATACCACATGCTTTTTCAAAGAAGTATATTAACTTTCCAAAATAATAGGGGTTTATTTCTGGAATGCTTATTAATATGTTAGGAACTCCTCCATCATTATGAGCAAGTGTTGTTCCTTCCATTGCCTTAAGATTTACATATCCCATAGTTCTTCCTTTTAGATAATTAAGCCCATCAATGTTATTCTCTTCTTCTTCTATTTCAATATCATTTTTATTTTCTACCACATGAATTACTGTTTCAAATATATTTCTATACCCTTCCTGAATATATTGTCCCATTGAATGAAGATCAGTAGTAAAATCCACAGCAGCAGGGAAAATCCCTTTGTTATCCTTTCCTTCACTTTCTCCATAAAGCTGTTTCCACCACTCTGCAAAAAAATGCATGGAGGGTTCATAGTTTACCATTATCTCAATACTTTTTCCTTTTCTATATAATATATTTCTAATGGCTGCATATTGATAGGCAGGATTATTATCTAAATCCTTTAAGGCATATTCTAATACTCCATCCCCTGCTCCCCTCATCATTTCCTTTATATCTACTCCACTAACAGCAATTGGAAGTAGTCCAACAGCTGTTAGTATAGAGTATCTTCCACCAACATCATCTGGAATTACAAAGGTTTCATAACCTTCACTAATGGATAGTTTTTTAAGTGCTCCTCTTGCCTTATCTGTAGTTACATAAATTCTTTCAGAAGCCCCTTTTTTTCCGTACTTATTTTCCATATACTCCTTAAAAATTCTAAAAGCAATGGCAGATTCTGTTGTTGTTCCTGATTTTGAAATAACATTTATACATATATCCTTACCATCCACTACATCAAGTAGATGTTTTAAATAAACAGGACTCATATTGTTTCCAGCATAATATATTTCTGGAGTTTTTCTTTTATTCCTAGGTAATATATTATAGAAACTGTGATTCAGCATTTCAATAGCCGCCCTTGCTCCAAGATATGAGCCTCCAATTCCTAAAACAATAAGAGCATCACATTGTTCTTTAATTCTTTCTGCAGCTTTCTCAATTCTCAAGAATTCATCCTTATCATATTCTAATGGAAGATTAACCCATCCTAAAAAATCCTTTCCTTGACCTGTTTTATCATGAAGCATATCATGGGCATTCATTATTTGGTTTTCTGTGTACTTAATTTCTTCTTTTTTCATAAATCCAAGTGTTTTTGAGTAGTCTAGACTTATATTTGACAATTTAAAACCCTCCTTTAATAGATGTAATGCAACATGAGATTATGTAAACCCAAATCCCCAAAGCAGAAGCAGGTCAGCCTGCCACTACAGATAGATTATTGTCTAATTATAAAGTATACAATAATTATCTGTACTATAAGAATAAAAGGTATGCCTATTACAAATTTCATATGCTTTGTTTTATGTCTAAATACCTTCATTCCAGCAAGTACCCCAATGCTTCCAAGGACTGCTGCAAGTATGAATAATCTTGCTTCTGGTACTCTCCATTTATGTGCTTCTGCTCGTTTTTTATCGGCATACATGGTTATAAATGAAATTACATTAATAATTACAAAATAAAAAACAAACAATCTAACGAACAAATTTTCCAAATTTAACATCCCTCTCAATTTACAATTATGCATTGCATTTGAATCTAATTGACAATATTTTGTGGAACTAATAAAAATATTTTAGAATACATAAAAGCAATTATTAATAACATCACCATTTATAGTATAAAATTAAATGCCTCAATATGCAATAATACCAAATATGTTATAATAGTTTTATTGAATTAGGGGGTAATTTTTATGAAACTTAAAGGCTTTATATATGCGATAATATCATCAATTTTCTTTGGTTCTGCAGGTATTTTTGTTAAATCCAGTTATACAGAAAACTTTAGTCCTGTGGATCTTTTAATGCTTCAGTATATAATAGCATCCATTATTTTATTAATAATATGTATTATAAAACACAGATCCAGCTTGAAGCTATCCAAATCCATGCTTAAGAAACTAATAATTCAGGGTATTGTTGGTAACACCTTTATGACTGTTTTTTTCTATTCTTCATTTAAATATCTAGATATGGCTGTGGCAACAATGCTCCTATATTTATATCCTGCTATGGTTGCTGCTATTTCATTTATATTTCTTAAAGCCAAAATATCCAAACTGAAAATTGCTGCAATTTGTGGAACCTTTGTTGGAAGTCTATTAGTGTTAAATATTTTTTCCAGTAGCTTTAGCTCAATAAGCCTAAGGGGTGTGTTATTTGGAGTTCTAGCTGCCATTTTTTATGCATTTATGACCATTTATGCCGAAAAGATTGTTGAGGATGTTCCAGCCCTAATAATAACCTTTTATACTACAGTTTTTTCTTTAGTAGTGTTGTTTATTATAAACTATGGATTTATAGCTAAAATACCATCAATAACCTCTGGGGCAATTCTAAATGCAGCTCTTTTAGCCTTCTTTTGTGAGATAATACCCTTAACACTTTTATATGCTGCAATAAAGCATATAGGCTCTGTTTCCACATCAATCATAAGTACCATTGAGCTTCCTGCAGCAGCTGTTTTTTCTTATTTTATAATGCATGAAAATATAAGCTTGATACAAATAATTGGAATACTGATAATTGGCTATTCTGTTATAGTTTTAAAAAAGGAGCAATAAACAAAACCGCCTAATTTGGCGGTTTTTATATATTATAAGCTAAGTTCTTCTTCCCATTTACTACTTCTTCTTTTAAACATATAATACATTGCCATACCCTCAAATATCCATTGTACCCCTGTAACTACCCAAACATAAACTACACTTAAATGAAGAACATATATAACAACATACATTAATGGTATTCTAATTACCCAGCTTGATATAAGAGCAAGGGTAAATGGAGTCCTTGCGTCTCCTGCGCCTTTTAGAGCTCCACCAAGTACCATGGACAATGCCATAAAGGGCTGCTCTATTGCTGCAACCATCAAACACATCCTTCCAAGCTCTATTGTTTCCCTCTCCTTAATGAATATTTTCATTAAAAACTCTGGAACTAATATAAACATCAAGGAGCATATCAACATCACCCCTACACCTAAAACCATAGATATTTTAGCGTATTCCCTTGCAGTTTTATAATCCTTTGCACCTATTCTCTGTCCAACCAATGCAGTTGCTGCAACTGCAAAACCCCAGCCTGGCATATAGGAGATGGATTCAATCTGTGTGGTAATCTGATTAGCCGCAAAGGAGGCAGTTCCAAGAAACATAATAAAGGATATGGTTATTAGCCTACTTATACTAAATGCTCCCTCCTGAAGTCCCGAAGGCAATGCAAGCTTTACTATTTTCCCTATATATTCTCGATTTATCCTCTTGAAATATTTCACTCTGAATTTGAAGCTTGAGAAATATTTAAAATAAATAGCAAGGAATATAAAACCTACAATATATCCAGTTGTTGTTGCAATTGCTGAGCCTCTTACACCAAGCTCAGGTATTCCCAATTTCCCAAATATTAAAACCCAATCAAGAGGAATAACAACAACAATTATTATTATAGATACTACTAAAGGAATAATTGTATTTCCTGTACCTCTTAGAGCAGAATTCAGCATACCATTTAACATATTAAAAAAGGCTCCAATAGAAACTATTTTCATAAATCCACTGGCAGGTCCTAAAACAGGTTCTGTAGTGCCTAGAAATCTAAGTATTGGCT
>JARDZI010000306.1 GCA_029240935.1 Clostridiales bacterium | reverse complement strand
TTATAATTAATATTTGATAATAGTTTGTTTAATTGATGCACATTTAGAGAGGTTGGAGTTCCACCCCCAACATATAAAGTGTCAATATTATATCCAGAATCTTTTAAATAACTAAAAACACTATTAATTTCTTTTAGTAAGCTATTTAAATAGCAATTAACTAAATCCTGATTTTTCCAGATAGGATTAGAGGTAAATGAGCAATAAACACAGCGTGTTGGGCAAAATGGAATTCCAATGTAAATGCTAACTGACTTATTGGCTTTATTTAAAAAGACAGCTTCTTTTTTTGCAACCTCAATAGCAAGATTGCATTTTTCAATCGATAGACTGTAGTCATTTGTTAAATGCATTATTATCTCATCTTCAGCTAATCCCTTATTAAAATAATCATGAATTACTTTTGTTGGTCTTATTCCAACGAGTATACCCCAAGGTATAGTTATACCAGTAAATTCCTCCAAGCACTTCAATAATGTCATTTTAATAGAGTTTTTAATGTTTTTTTTATCTAAAATGTTAACATGAAGCTTTTTTGATATAAGTGCTGATTTAATTTCGCACTCAACAAGAGATAGTTGAGTGTCAAATGTACTTTCAATATCACTTTCAAACATATTAAAAACTATTTCAGATTTAGCATAAAATAGAGACAGAATTTGATATGCCTCATATCTATACTCATGTCCCTTAAGTTTAACGTTTATCATTTTCTTCTCCTTAGTATTATTCCTTAGCCTGATGTTTAATATTTTCAAGAAAGCTTTCAGGAATGTTCATTTCATATGCAATATCTCTATCATTTAGTCCATTTTCTTCTAGTTCATAATATGCATCATAGTCTATTCCTTCTTTAATGTCATAATAGTTTCTTGATTTGAATGAGGGACGTCTCTTTTTCATACTCATAACCCCCTGTTATTTAATTCAAATCTATTATGCCACCTTCTGCACCTAATTATGCCTATTCATTACCATAAATAAAAGGATTATACTTCTTTTCATAACCAATTGTTGTGGAAGGCCCATGTCCAGGGAAAACATTTATTTCATCCTCTAAAACCAGTAGCTTTGTTTTTATAGACCTTATAATTTCCTCAAATGAACCAAACTCAAAATCAGTTCTTCCAATTGATCCCTTAAACAATGTATCCCCTGAGATTAAAATATCATCTATTTTAATAGCTATACCACCTGGTGTATGCCCAGGAGTTTCTATAATTGAAAGCTTAATTTCTCCTAGTTCTATGGTATCCCCATCTTCAATATATTCATCTATTTCAAAAAGTTTAATATTCCTAAGTATTGGCATTAAAGCTTTATTTCCACCCTTAAGCAGATACTCATCTTTTTTATTCATAAGAATTTTTGCACCAGTTGCCCCCTTAATTTCATATACTCCTCCAATGTGATCTCCATGACCATGGGTTAAGATTATGTATTTTATATCTAGTCCCATATGACCACACTGAATAAGAATTCCTTCAGGGTCACCACCTGGATCTATTATTGCACCAAGTCTAGTATTCTCATCTCCAACAATATAACAATTTGCCTGAAATACCCCTGCTGGATAAACCTGAAAAATCATATTAACCCTCCTAGAAAATCTTCTTACTGTCAAGTAATATAGTAACAGGCCCATCATTTGTAAGAGTTACTTCCATATGGGCTTGAAATTTTCCCTTTTCAATTTTACTAACATATTTTTTACATTCATCAATAAATTTTAAATATAATTTCTCTGCTAATTCAGCATTAGCAGCCTTCATAAAATTAGGTCTTTTACCCTTTCTACAGTCCCCATGCAATGTGAATTGAGAAACTACAAGCATATCACCATTAACATCCAAAAGTGATAGATTCATCTTATCATTTTCGTCCTCAAATATTCTTAGGTTTGATATTTTTTCTGCTAAATATACAACATCCTCTTCAGAATCCATATCTTCTACTCCCAGTAATACAAGAAGTCCTCTCCCAATTTCTCCACATATCTTATTTTCTACGGTAACTGAAGCTTTAAGAACACGCTGTATAACCACACGCATTAAATCACTCCTAATTTCTATTTCTATAGACATCAATTATCCCTGGAATTTTTCTAAAGTCCTTCATTACCTTTTCCAGCTGCTCAATATCATTAACTTGTATTGTAAAATTTATTACTGCCACTTGATTTTTATTTGTTCTTGCATTTATTGATTTAACTGGTGTTTTGGAGTTGGAAATTATGGTAGTAATTTCTGCCAGCAAACCATGCCTATCATTTGCCTCAATTTGAATATCAGCAAGAAAATCAGTTGTATGCTCTCCTGTCCAATTAGCGCTTACTACCCTTTCAGGTTCAACACTTGCAAGATGTTGATAATTCTTACAATCTTTTCTATGAATAGAAATACCTCTACCCTTTGTAATAAATCCTGTTACCTCATCTCCAGGCACTGGATTACAACATTTTGCGAACCTTACCATTATATCTTTTTCGCCCTTTATTTCTATACCAGGTCTTTTACTTTCACCCTTTTCTTTTCTTTGATGTGTCTGTTGTTTTTTTAAAGCTCTCCAATCCTTTTCCTGAGGTGATTCATTTCTTCTAATCTCTTCCTTAAGCCTTGTAATAAATTGTCCTGAAGTAAATGCGCCACTTCCAATTGATAGATAAAGCTCATCAAGTTGAGAAAAATTCATTCTTTTTAGAATCACATTCACATATTCTGATTTCATTATATCCTGGTAGGATAATCCTTGTCTTTTAATCTCTTTTTCGAAGCTGTCCTTCCCTTTCTCCAAGTTCTCTTCTTTGAATGTCCTTTTAAACCACTGTCTTATTTTATTTTTTGCTTGGGAGCTTTTTGCAATACTAAGCCAATCTCTGCTTGGTCCCTTTGATGATGTAGACGTAATTATTTCAACAATATCTCCGGTATTAAGCTTATAATCAAGTGGGACCATTTTCCCATTAACCTTTGAACCAATACATTTATTTCCTACATCAGTATGAATTCTATATGCAAAATCAATAGGTGTTGATTCTATTGGGAGATCAATAACAGTTCCCTTTGGAGTAAAAACAAATACCTCATCGGAAAAAAGATCCATCTTTATTGTCTCCATAAATTCCTTAGCATCCTTAGCTTCAGTTTGATACTCGGCTATCTGTCTAATCCATTTATACCTGTCTTCTATATCATTATCTTCAACGTTCTCCTTATATTTCCAATGTGCCGCAATACCATATTCTGCAGTTCTATGCATATCCCAGGATCTAATCTGAATTTCAAATGGCTGCCCACCTGGTCCAATTACTGTAGAATGCAGGGACTGATACATATTAGGTTTAGGCATTGCAATATAATCCTTAAACCTTCCAGGTATTGGCTTCCACAGTTCATGAGCTATGCCTAAAACTGCATAGCAGTCCTTAACAGTATCAACTATTACTCTTACTGCAAGCAAATCAAATATTTGATCAAAGGTTTTACTTTTATAATACATCTTTCTATATATACTATAAAAATGCTTTGGTCTTCCTTCAATATCTGCTTCAATTCCTGTTTCATCCAATTTTTCTTTTAGTAACTCTACTATTTCATTGATTATATTTTCTCTTTGGGTTCTTTTTTGAGATATTTTATTTACTAATTCGTAATACTCCTCTGGTTTTAGATACCTTAGACTTAAATCCTCTAGCTCCCACTTTATCTTTGAAATACCAAGTCTATGTGCAAGTGGAGAATATATATCAATAGTTTCTTGAGATGTGCTCTTTTGCTTGTCAGGAGTTCTGTACTTAAGAGTTCTCATATTATGAAGCCTGTCTGCAAGCTTTATAAGAATTACCCTTACATCCTTTGCCATTGCAATTAACATTTTTCTAATATTTTCAGCCTGCTGTTCTTCCTTAGATTTATATTCAATTTTACCTAACTTTGTTACACCTTCTACAAGGTTTGCTACTTCTTCATTAAATTCATTTTTTATGTCCTCGTAGGTAAATTCAGTATCCTCAACCACATCATGAAGAAGAGCAGCACAAATAGTATCTGTATCAAGCCCCATATCAATAATTATACATGCAACCTCAACTGGATGGGTTATATAAGGCTCTCCAGATTCTCTACACTGATCCTTATGGGCTTTTTCAGCCAAATAATATGCTTTTTCTATCATATCTGTATTAACATCTAATTTAGATTCAACAATTTTATCTAGTATTTTCTGAAGCATATTAGCCCTCTTTTCTAAATACTGCAATATATGGCTGGTATAAATACCAGCCATATTTTTTATTAATTATATATTAAGTTACTCTATTTTGCAAATTATTTTACATCTCTATTGAAAATATAAATCCATATTATAATGTAGTGG
>JARDZI010000305.1 GCA_029240935.1 Clostridiales bacterium | reverse complement strand
TAATAAGGTTTGGGCATATATATGTATTGGAGGAGCATCTCTGGTTCACAATATAATATTTTTTTCTACAGGAAAGGCTATAGGCAATAATTGGGATGGTATAAAAGATTTTTTAAGGGTTTACAACAAAACTGTACTTATCGTTTTGTTAATTGGATTCATGATTTATGGAATATGCTGGGGTTTGAAAATATATAATAGAAAACTAAAATAAATTAGGTCTTATATTTTTCTTGAATAATTTTAAAAAGGTATTTTAGGAGGAAATATTCATGAGTAATATTAAAAAAATTACATTGAGGTATAAACATTTCCTATGGCTGCTTTTGTTTATACCAAGTCAAATGTTTTTTTGGAGCCTCGAAAAAAGTGTAAAACCTGAATATTATATGTTTTCCAAAATCGATAATTATATACCCTTTGTTAAGGAGTTTATAATACCTTATTTATTTTGGTATGTATATTTTATAGGAGCATTTATTTATTTCGGATTTGCATCTAAAAAGGATTTTATGAGATTATTTGTGTTTATATTTGGAGGTATGACAATTTCATGTGTAATATATCTTTTGTTTCCTAACGCACAAAACCTAAGGCCTGTTATAGCAGAAACAACAGATCCATTCTTGAGAATGATTAAAGATATATATAGTGTTGATACACCAACAAATGTAGCCCCAAGTATGCACGTACTTAATTCTATTGCAGTACATGCAGTCCTTGTTAACAGTGAATTATTCAAAAAAAATCTATGGGTTAAAGTTACCTCATTTATTTGTATGGTAAGCATTAGTGCTTCAACTGTATTTATAAAACAGCATTCAATTGAAGATGTTGCATGGGCATGTGCTCTTTCAGCTGTATTATATATTTGTATTTATCCTATACCAAAGCTTTTGGCTTCTAGAAAGGCTCTTGTTGAAGATCCTGAGAGAATTTTAATATCAAAGGTTAGTTGAAAAGCAGCAGCTGTGTAAAAACAGCTGTTTTTATTTGGCTTAGAGCCTCACTTTTCATAGGGTGGGGTAACACTTTTTTAACTTCAGTTTAGCTGGTAGAGTTCACTGTGTTATAATTATATACATACTTAGAGTTTCATATCGTAGAGGCAGGCTTATAGGACTGTCAAAGATTTTTCATAAGTAATTATTCACAAGGAGTGTTTTGATGAAACGAATATTAGTTGTACTAATGATTATATTAACACTTTCTGGAGTTTTACAGGATGAAAGTGGAGCTCCATATTATGCAAATGCCCAGGAAAGGAACAAAAACCCATATTCCACCAATACAACTACTTCCTCTATTTCTATTAATGCAAAGGGTGCAATATTAATAGAACAAGAATCTGGCAAGATACTTTTTGAAAAGGATGGGAATAAAAAAATGTATCCTGCAAGTACCACCAAGATTCTTACGGCTCTTATAGCAATAGAATACGGAGAACTAGATGAGGTTATAACTGTTGGAGATGAGATAGCGTTAATGGATTCTGATGGAAGCAGGGCATGGCTAAGAATTGGAGAAAAGATGAAATTATCAAATCTACTAATGGGATTATTGCTTCCTTCTGGAAATGATGCCGCATATACTATTGCCTTAAATATAGGGAGAAAAATCTCAAACAATCCATCCCTTAAGAGGGAGGATGCAATCAACATATTTGTTAACAAGATGAATGAAAGGGCCAAAGAAATAGGGGCAATTAATTCTAACTTTGTTAATCCTCATGGATTTCATAATAATGAACATTACTCAACCCCATATGATCTTGCATTGATTGCAAGTGAAGCATTTAAATATGATTTTTTCAAACAAATTGCTAAAACCTATAGCTATGAAGGAATAAATACTAACAATCAAGGACATAAGTGGGAAAATACAAACCAGCTTCTTAATAAAGGAAGTAAGAATTACTATAAATATGCAACTGGTATTAAAACAGGACATACTACCCCAGCTGGGTACTGCCTTGTTTCATCAGGTAGTAAGGATAATATGGATGTAATAGCAGTTGTTCTTAATACAACCCCAGCAGGACAGTGGGGAGACTCGAAAACCCTTCTAGATTATGGACTAAATAATTTTACCCATCATGTAGTTGTTAAAAAGGGAGATATACTTCAAGCTGTTAAGGTTATAAATAAACGTCCATGGGATAAGCTAGACCTGGATTTGATAGCCAGGGATAACTATGAAGAGGTTTTCAATAAGTCTGATATTTCAAATGTTCAATGGAGTATAGAATGGAATTCTGAATTGATTAAACCATCTGTTGATACTACAGAAGGAGTTAAAATATTATCCTCACTTGAGAAAGGTGAGGTAATCGGAAAGGCAATTTATACATTAAATGGAGAAGTATTAGGCGAGATAAATATAGAAGCAGGAAGAGATATTAAAAGAAATTATATAATTTTTAATTTGCCTGGAATGACGTTTATATATGAAAATAGAAAAGTGATTGTTCCAGTTCTGTTGTTTTTCATATTAGCTTTAACATTGATCAATAAACGCTCTAAGAAAAAGAATAAAAGAAGAAAAAGGTAGGATGTGTTGTATATGGATATGATGATTAAAGAGATTGAAGTTGAGGATGCTCGGGAAATATCAACATGGACTTATGAGGAACCATACTCGTTATATAGTATGGACAGCAGCCAGGATACAATTGAAGAACTATTGGATAGCACTTATTACACTGTGTTTAATAATAGCAATATAATGGGGTACTTCTGCTATGGTGAAGCTGCACAGGTTCCTGGAGGAAGAACTGAAGGATTGTATAATAGAGTTGAGGCTATTGATATTGGTCTTGGCTTAAGACCTGACTTAACAGGAAAGGGAACTGGATTAGAATTTGTTATAAAAGCAATAGAATTTGGAATTAATAAATATAAACCAAAAATTCTTAGACTTACGGTAGCTGGGTTTAATAAAAGGGCAATAAAGGTATATGAAAGAGCAGGCTTTGTAATAGAAGAAAGCTTTATTAATAAGAGAAATGAAGAAGAGAGAGAATTTATTATTATGCTTAAGCATCTAAAATAATTAGTTATAATTGCATATTTTCATCATTTTTCGAATAATATTTATCATAGGTTTAATAAATATATAGATATAAAAAAAATATTTCAATAATTCATTTAGTCATATTGGGTACTTGTCCATTAAATACGATATATAATATATATGGAACTCTAATAAACCATATTATTCCACACAATACTTTGGTATAATATGTTCATAACATTATACTTATAATATTCTTATTACATACTTGTGTACTCAATATCCCAAAAAATAAAAAAGGAGATGATTTTATTGGATAGTAACACTGGTGCATTTGCACTTCTTGCAATTTTTGGGGCTTTTGCATTTGTATTTTTTATTCTTGCAATAGTATTATATGTTCTTGGTTCATTGGGGCTATATAAATTAGCTCAAAACACTGGAATCGAAAACCCATGGCTTGCATGGATTCCTATAGCTAATTTGTATATTCTTGCTAAGCTTGTTAAGTCAGTAAAACTAGGAAGCTTTGAAGTTCCAAGCTTAGAAATTGTTCTCCCAGTAGGGTGCCTTGCAGCTGCCATACTAGGGAATATTCCGGTAATAGGATGGTTGATTTACCTTGCCTATGTCGTACTTTTAGTAATAGTATTTTATAAATTATTTACTATTTATAGACCACAACAGGCTACATTATGGATTGTTTTAAGTATTGTACTTAGCTTCATAGGGATGCCATTTATTTTCTTATTTATTATGAGAAATGACAGGCCTGTAGCTTAATTTACCACGGCATTTTAATTTATAATGATTATTTTTTTACATCAACCTTGGATATTGAGTATGACATAGTAAAAAGGAGCAGATTGCTCCTTTTTATTTTGGAATAAAGCTAATATTCAAGAAAAAAGTCTTTCAATTATCTTCTAAAGCCTCTAGTGTCGTTACCTCTTCTCTGTTGTTTTTTAGCTCTTCTGCATTCCATACATCTTTGGGGTTCATTTTCAAAACCTTTTTCCTTGTAAAATGCTTGCTCTCCTTCTGTGTACACAAATTCATTGTTACAGTCCTTGCATATTAGTGTCTTGTCTGGCATTAATAATAACCTCCTATAATTTGGGATTTGATTTAACACTCAAAACCTGATTCCCAAGCTATAGGGCTACTGTCTTGATGTGGTTAAATCTATTATCCATATTATGTACAATAATATGGAATAATAAACAATAAAATCATAAATTTAATAAATATTTTAGTGTATAAAGAAGGTCTTCCATAAGGTATATTACTATTGCTTTTCCACCAAGTGAGACCAGTATCTCCTTGGCATATGCTGAACTTGAAGTTTAGGATTAAACCTTGTT
>JARDZI010000304.1 GCA_029240935.1 Clostridiales bacterium | reverse complement strand
TAATTTGTTAGAACTTCAATTTTTTAGTATTAAATGTATATTTAATACTTTAATATACTATACTAAACACGAAAAATCATTAATTTATGCAAATATTAAGGTTATTTTTGAAATAAGTGTTGAGAGTAATTATGGTAAATGTTATTATAATTAGTGAAAGTATTAAAAAAATTATTTAGAGGATAATATTTATATAATTAGAATCTAGTTAATTTTTTTTGTTAAAGTTTAGTTTATAAACATAATAAGATAACATAATATTTATTATGTTATCTTATTAAATAAAAATATACCTTTGAAAATGAAGGGGGTAAAAAACAATGCATAAAAAATTATTTATTCCAGGACCAGTTGATGTAAGAGAGGACGTTCTTCAAAGAATGGCTACTCCTCAGATTAGTCATCGTTCTAAGGATGCATCAGCATTACAAAGAGGTATTTCAGAAAAATTACAAAAGCTAATGTACACTGAAAATACCATAATACTTTCAACTTCCTCAGGAAGTGGATTAATGGAAGGTGCAATTCGTTCCTGTACAGGAAAAAGAGCAGCAGTATTCTCTGTTGGTGCATTTGGTGACAGATGGTTTAAAATGGCAAAGGCTAATGGAGTTCCAGCAGACAAAATTTCATCAGTACCAGGAAAACCAACAACTCCAGAAATGGTTGATGAAGCACTAGCTACAGGTAAATATGATGTTATAACTGTAACTCACAATGAAACATCAGCAGGCATAATGAATCCTGTTGAAGAGATTGGAGCATTGCTTAAGGCAAAATATCCTGAGGTTCTTTTCCTAGTAGACACAGTAAGTTCATTAGGAGGATCTAAAGTTGAAGTCGATAAATGTGGAATTGATGTTTGTATAACATCAACCCAAAAATGCCTTGGTTTACCAGCAGGTATGTCAATATGTTCAGTATCAACTAGATCTATTGAAGCTGCAAGAAAGGTAGAAAACAGAGGGCTTTATTTCGACTTTGTAGAACTATATGACACTATTCAAAAGAAGGATCATCAATATCCATCAACTCCTTCACTTGCACATATGTTTGCACTAGACTATCAGCTAGATAGGATAATGGCAGAAGGCTTGGATAACAGATTTGCACGTCATAAGGAAATGGCACAGTATGTACGTAATTGGGCAAGAAAATATTTTGATTTATTAGTTGATGAAGAAAGATACCTATCAAATACACTTACAACTATAAGAAATACTAGAGAAATAAGTGTAGGAGACTTAAATAAGAAATTAGGGGAAAGAGGATTCATGATTTCAAACGGGTATGGGGATTTAAAGGATGTTACATTTAGAATTTCCCATATGGCTGATTATACGCTTGATGAAGTTAAGGATTTAATTAATAACATAAATGATATATTAGGATTGAAATAGGGGGTTAAGTAAATGATTAGAGTACTTGCAACCGATGGAATGGAAAAGGCTGCTGTTGAAAAACTAAGAAACAGTGGGTTTGAAGTGGTTGAACAATTTTATGAGCCTGAAGAATTAAAAGAGCAGGTTAAAAATTTTGATGTAGTTGTAGTTAGATCAGCAACAAAAATTAGACAGCCAATTATAGATGCAGCTTTGGAAACTAAAAAGCTAAAGCTTGTAATTCGCGGTGGCGTTGGTGTAGATAACATTGATGTTGACTATGCAAAAATGAATGGAATTGAAGTTAGAAATACACCTAATGCAAGTAGTGCATCTGTTGCTGAGTTAACAATAGGCCATATGTTTTCAATTGCAAGATATATAGGTATTTCAAACTTTACAATGAGAAACGGAAAATGGAACAAGAAAAAATATGAAGGAATTGAGCTTGGTGGTAAAACATTAGGTTTAATTGGTTTTGGTAGAATTGCAAGAGAAGTTGCTAAAAGAGCAAAGGCTCTTGGCATGAAGATTATATATACTGATATATTTGGACCATTTGAGGGATATGAAGAATTTAAATTTTTGACCTTAGATGAGTTGATTTCGAGTGCTGATTTCATTTCCTTACATATACCAGCTGCACCAGATAAAAAAGCTGTAATTGGTCCAGACCAAATTGCTAAAATGAAGGATGGAGTGTTTATAGTTAACTGTGCAAGAGGTGGAGTAGTTGATGAAAATGCTCTACTTGACGCATTAGATTCAGGAAAGGTTGCAGCAGCAGCACTTGATGTTTATGAAGAAGAACCTACTAAGAATGAAAGACTTTTAAATCATGAAAAGGTATCACTTACTCCTCACATTGGTGCAGCTACAGCAGAAGCACAGGAAAGAATTGGTGAGGAAATTATAGATATAATTACGAAATTCTTCAAATAGGAGAGGTAGCTACTGCTCAAGAAAGAATATAATGGTTTGTTCATAAATTTGAATAAACATAAAGGATTGTTTCATTTGAAACAATCCTTTCTATTCTGAAATATGGGGCCAGACATTAATTCAATAAATTTCACTATCGACTATAAATTTCAATGTAATAAGTTTTCAATTATGTAAAACTCACTAAAGAATCTGCATAAATTACTTGTACGTTTCATGTATCAATGTAAATAATTTACATAAATGTGTGATCAACAGATGTAGAATCATTTGTGGGAAAAATATAGGTGAAAACTTTATTTTAAAAACAGTACTATTTAAAAACAAATTATTTAAGGGAGGTAAGACTAATGAAAAATAATATTGGAGTAAAAGTTCCTACAATACTAATGCCTAAGGCAGATGTAGACATAAGCAAATGGGCAGTAATAGCATGTGATCAATATACTTCACAGCCTGAATATTGGGAAGAAGTAAAAAAGGTAGTTGGTGATAATTATTCAACTTTAAATTTAATACTTCCAGAAGTATATTTAGAGGATAAAGAATATAAAGTTCCAGAAAATATAAAAAAAATCCATGCTAACATGAGGGAACATCTTGATAAAAACATATTAGTTCCACAAAAGCCAGGTTTTATTTATGTTGAAAGATTAACAGAATCACCTGTACCAAGAAAGGGTCTTGTTTTGGCAATAGACCTAGAAGAATATGACTATAACCTAGGATCACAATCTCTAGTACGTCCTACAGAAAAAACCGTTATTGAGAGAATTCCTCCACGTGTAAAAATTAGAGAAAATGCTTCAGTTGAATTTCCACACATAATGCTTCTAATTGATGATCCAAATGAAGCTATAATAGAGCCAATATCTAATATGAAGGATAAACTAGAAAGGGTTTATGACTTTGATATGATGATGGGCGGCGGACATATAAGTGGATATAAAATTGATAATGAAGCTTTGTTAACAAAGATTATCAAAGGACTTGAAGAACTTGCGAAGCCAGAGGTATTCAACAAGAAGTATGAATTAACCTCGGATAAGCCAATACTTTTATTTGCAGTAGGTGACGGAAATCACTCATTAGCATCTGCAAAGGCTCATTGGGAAAATGTAAAGAAGACTCTTAAAGAAGATCAACAGGCAGATCATCCAGCAAGATTTGCATTAGTTGAGGTTGTTAATATTCATGATAAGAGCCTTATAATTGAACCTATACATAGAGAATTGTTTAATGTTGATGAAAAAGGATTCTTTGACGCATTAACTGCATACTTCAATGGGAGTGGTAGTGAAGTAAATCTTGAATACCATAACAATAGAACAGTTATGGATATTGAGTCACTTGAAACTGAAGGAGACATACATAAGTTTTCCTTTATAACTAAGGATAAATCAGGAGTTATTACGATTAAGCATCCAAAGGCTAATATACCAGTGGGTACAATTCAAGTATTCTTAGATGAATATTTAAAGAGCAACCCAAAGGCTAAGATTGACTACATACATGGAACAGATGTTATAAATGATTTATCCTCAAAGGATGGAAATATGGGCTTTATACTTCCTCCAATAAGTAAAAGTGATTTGTTTAAAACAATAGTTTTAGATGGAGTAATGCCTAGAAAAACCTTCTCAATGGGTGAAGCACAAGAGAAGAGATACTACATCGAAGGTAGAAAAATAGTTTTATAAGAAAGTAAGGGGGGCTGATGCAAAACGAACTGTATAGTTCATTTGCATCAGCCCCCCTTTGGGTCCAATGGTCCAATGGTCCAATGGTGACGGTTAACACTCGTTAGCTTGAACAAAATGATTGTATAATCACCTCAACATCTGTCAATAATCATAAAAATAATATTTAGAGGTGATTATACAATGTCCAGATTACCAAGAGAAAAAACAAAAGAGTCAATATTTCATGTAATGGTTAGAAGTATTAAGGAGGTACCCCTGTTTAGGGAGAATAAAGATAAGGAACAGTATATGAATATCCTTAAGGGTTATCAGAAGATTTATGGCTTTAAGGTATACGCCTATTGCCTTATGAGCAATCAC
>JARDZI010000303.1 GCA_029240935.1 Clostridiales bacterium | reverse complement strand
AGCTAGACGCAAAAAGGTTAAATAGGAGGAAAAACAGATGGAAAATAAATTGATTGCTTCATCGTCACCTCATATTAGACATGATGAAACAACTCAAAAGATGATGCTTGATGTTATTATTGCCTTATTACCGGCTTTAGTAGCAAGTGTATTTTATTTTGGAACTAGTTCAATAATATTAGTGGTGGCTGCTGTTGCATCAGCAGTAATTACAGAATTTGCATGTCAAAAATTTATGAATAGACCTATAACGGTTACTGATTTAAGTGCAGTGGTTACTGGTATGTTATTGGCTTTTAATTTGCCTTCAACAGCCCCATGGTGGGTTGCAGTAGTTGGATCAGCATTTGCAATTGCAATAGTAAAACAAATATTCGGTGGAATAGGCTTTAACTTTTTAAATCCTGCATTAGCTGGTAGAGCATTTTTAATGGCATCATGGTCATCACACGTAGCAGGTGGATTTATAGATCCTGTAACTGATGCTGTATCATCTGCAACACCTTTAACAGTTATTAAAGCTGGCGCAGCTGGACAGCTTCCTACTATTTGGGACATGTTTTTAGGAAATATACCTGGGGTTATTGGTGAAACATCATCTATATTAATAATATTGGGTGGTCTTTACTTAATATATAGAGGTACAATCAAATGGGTTATACCTGCATGTTATATTGGTACAGTAGCAGTAATTGCTTTTGTAGTTGATGGTGGAAGCTTACTTCCATATCATTTATTCGGTGGTGGATTAATGCTTGGAGCATTCTTTATGGCTACTGATTATGCTACAAGCCCTATTACTGACAAGGGTAAAGTTATATATGCAGTTGGAGCAGGCGCTCTTACTATGCTTATAAGAAAAGTAGGCGGTTATCCAGAAGGAGTTTCTTATTCAATCCTTCTTATGAATATCCTTACTCCAATGATTAACTTATACGTTCAGCCAAAAGTATTTGGAGTAGCAGGAGGAGGTATTAAGAAAAATGAAAAATAATTTTATTAGATTAGCAGGAGTATTGTTTATTATATCAGCAGTTGCAGCAGGAGCTTTAGCATGGTTAAATGATGCAACAAAAGACAGAATTGAACAAAATGACCTAAGTGCCAGCATGAGCCCTGAAGTTATACAAGCTGTAGCACCTGGAGCAGACACATTTTTACCATATGATGATGCTGCGTTAGTTGAATCTATTAAAGCTGAAAATGCGAAATTTGTTGATTTATTAACTATAGTTGATGGTTCAGGTAATGCTATAGGTACTGTAGTACAAACTTTAACTCCAACACCAGGTTATGGTGGAGATATGGAATTGTATGTAGGTATTGATAAAGAAGGAAAATTCACTGGTATGAGTGTAATTGCCCACAGTGAAACATCAGGACTTGGTTCAAGAACAACAGAGCCAGATTTCTGGAATCAATTTGTAGGTAAAGATGCTAGCGCTGAAATTGCTGATTATGATGCAATATCTGGTGTAACAAAATCTTCTGTTGCATTCGTGAGTGCAGTTAACAATGCAATAAGCATTTATAGTCAATATTTGAAATAGGAGGTCAACATGAATAAATTACAAATATTTAAAAATGGTATCGGTAAAGAGAATCCTATTTTTGCTCAACAGGTTGGAATGTGTGCTACTCTTGCAATAACAACATCATTTATGAATGGTTTTGGTATGGGGTTAGCAGTTATAGCAGTTTTAACAGGCTCGAACATAGTTATTTCTCTTTTAAGAAAGTTTATACCTGATGAAGTTCGTATACCAGCTTTCGTTATAATAATAGCTGCTTTTACTACAATAATTGATTTGTTGATGCATGCATATACTTTTGCTTTGTATCAGGCACTAGGTGTTTTTATACCTTTAATTGTCGTTAACTGTATAATCCTTGCTAGAGCTGAGTCTTTTGCTTTTAAAAACGGAGTTGTAGACTCAATATTTGATGCTCTTGGAATGGGTGTTGGGTTTACATTAGCATTAGTAATTTTAAGTTCTGTTAGAGAAATTTTAGGAAATGGAACTATAGCAGGTATCAGTATTCTTCCAGAAGCATATGAACCAATGATGATTATGGTGCAGCCACCAGGATCATTTATAGCACTTGGTTTATTGATAGGTCTTGTAAATTACCTTTCTAGAAGAAAGAAAGCGTAGGAGGTAAGAGATGGAATTGTTTAGTTTATTTATTACATCATTCATTGTTAATAATATTATATTTTCACAGTTTTTAGGTATTTGTCCTTTCTTAGGAGTTTCTAAGAAAATAGACACAGCAGCAGGTATGGGTATTGCAGTTATATTCGTTATAACATTAGCTTCAATAATTACCTTTATAATACAAAAATTAATTTTGGATAATTTAGGTTTGGAATATTTGCAGACAATTGTATTTATATTAATAATTGCAGCATTGGTTCAATTTGTTGAAATGTTCTTGAAAAAATCTGCTCCTGGTTTGTATCAAGCATTAGGTATATTCTTACCTTTAATTACTACAAACTGTGCAGTTCTTGGAGTTGCGATAATTAATATAACAAAAGATTACAGTTTTGTTGAAGCGATGGTTAACTCAATAGGTACTTCTGTAGGTTTCATGTTAGCAATAGTATTGTTTGCAGGAGTTAGAGATAAAGTTGACAATGCTGATATTCCTGACTCATTAAAGGGTTCTTCTATTTCTTTAGTAGCAGCAGGATTAATGTCTATTGCATTTCTAGGGTTTTCCGGATTGCAATTATAGGAGGAATGAAATATGGTTATAGTTAGTGCAGCAGCAGTTACCGGCGGTATTGGCATTGTATGCGGAGTTTTATTGGCGGTCGCTGCAAAATTATTCGCAGTAGAAGTAGACCAAAAAATCGTTGAAATAAGAAATATCCTTCCTGGAGCAAATTGTGGAGCCTGCGGATTCCCTGGTTGTGATGGAATGGCGACTGCAATAGCAGAAGGAAGAGCACCAGTTAACGGATGTCCAGTCGCAAGTAGTGAAAGACATAAACAAATTGCTGATATAATGGGAACTACAGCTGGAGAAACAGATAAGAAGGTTGCTCACGTATTGTGCCAAGGATGTGACAGCGTCGCAACTAAGAAATATCAATATGATGGCGTAAGAGACTGTAAAGCAGCTGCAGCAGTTCAAGGCGGACCGAAATCATGTGACAGAGGTTGCTTGGGATTCGGAAACTGTAAAGTTGTTTGTGATTTCGAAGCTATTGAAATTGTTGATGGATTAGCAGTTATCGATAAAGAAAAATGTACTTCTTGCGGTAAATGTATTGAAGAATGTCCTAAAGCAGTTATAGAATTAGTTCCTTACAAAAATAATGTAATTGTAGGATGCCACAACAAAGACTTTGGTAAGGCTGTTAAGGATGTATGTTCAGTAGGTTGTATCGGATGTAAAATCTGTGAGAAGAATTGTGCTTTTGATGCAATACATGTTTCAGATAACTTAGCTAAGGTAGATTATGACAAATGTACACATTGTATGGTCTGTGTTCAAAAATGTCCAACTAAAGCTATTCAAGGAGACATGACTGTTATTGAAAAACAATAAATATAAAAACTGTGCTCTATAGCACAGTTTTTTGTATTTTAATAGATTTTGTAATTTTTTTATTTATTTTTGACAAACTTTAGAATAAACACTATAATGTTATTAAATATTACAGAAATGTTCAAAGGGATGATTTTATGAAAGCTATTGAAAGAATGGAACAAGAGGTAAGCGGAAAAACAATTGATTTAAATTTGTTGGATAGAGATAAAACAACTTTGTTTATTATAGACATGGTCGTTGGATTTGTGCACTCAGGTGCATTATCATCTCCACGCGTTGCTGCAATAGCAAACAATGTTTCAGAACTTAATAAAAAAACTACAGGTTATAAAAAGATATTTTTTTTAGATAATCATGATAAGGATTCGCAGGAATTCAGATATTTCCCTGCACATTGCATAAAGGGAACTGAAGAAGCAGAGCTTATTCCTGAATTAAGAACAAAGAATTCTGAGGATGACAACATTTATTATGTTAAAAAGAATAGCACTAATGGATTTCACAGCAAAGGATTCCAGGATTGGCTTAAAAAATATGAATCCGAAGTCGATAATTACATAATTACAGGATGTGTAACTGATATTTGTGTTCTTCAGTTTGCTTTAAGTTTGAAATCTTACTTCAATGAAAAAAATATAAATAAGAGAGTCATAGTACCAAGGAATTGCGTAGAAACATATGATGGAGGTTCCCATGACGGATATCTCATGAATTTGTTTGCTTTGTATAACATGCATGTCAGTGGGATTGAAATAATTGAAAAAATAAATTAGCAGGAGAATATTAATGTATTACAATAATTTTAGTGACAGAAAATTATCTATGCTTATGGATTTTTATGAGCTTACAATG
>JARDZI010000302.1 GCA_029240935.1 Clostridiales bacterium | reverse complement strand
AGAAATAAAGGTTATGGTACTAATATTTTAAAATTAGCATTAGAAAGAGCTGCAAAAATAGGAATAAAGAGGGCAATTGTAAATTGTAATATAGACAATATACCTTCAAAAAAAATTATAGAAAAGAATAATGGGGAATTATTAGGAATTATTTTTGATGAAGAAGAAAATGTAAATCTGTATAAATATAGTGTTCCAACAATTAACAACTAATTATTAATAATAAGTTTTTTTGATACAATATATATTTATATCTTTGTAATAGCATTATAAGTTGTTGAAATCATTATGTATTTTTAATCGCTGAGGAGATAGCCCTTATGAATAAAAACATTAAAATAAATATACCCAATGGAGCAAAAAATATAATAAATATACTTCAAAACAATTGCTTTGAAGCTTATGTTGTAGGTGGGTGTGTTAGGGATAGTTTATTGGGGAAGAAGCCAGTAGACTGGGATATCACTACTAATGCTCTTCCTGATGAAACCATGAAATTATTTAAAACTCATTATAGAGTAATACCAACTGGCTTAAAGCATGGTACATTGACTCTTCTTAGGGAAGATGACTCTGCATATGAGGTTACTACCTTTAGAATTGATGGTGAGTATAGCGATGGAAGGCATCCAGATGAAGTGATGTTTACTAGTTCCTTAAGGGAGGATCTGTCAAGAAGAGACTTCACTATAAATGCAATGGCTTATAGTGACAAAACAGGTTTGATAGATTATTTTAATGGACTCAATGACATAAATATTAGAGTTATTCGTTGTGTAGGGAATGCCAATGAAAGGTTTAAAGAAGATGGGTTGAGAATGATGAGAGGGATAAGATTTTCTGCCCAATTAGGTTTTGATATTGAAAAGGAAACAGAGAATGCTATTTTCCAAAACTCAGCATTAATTGTAAAGGTGAGTATTGAAAGAATACAGCAGGAGTTTAACAAGATCATATTAAAGGATCCTATAAGGATAAATGATCTTTGGAGGCTTGGGTTGTTGAAACACTTTTTACCTGAGTATGGTTTATGCATTGGAGTTGAACAGAACAATCCATATCATATTTACAGCATAGACAGGCATCTATTAGAGAGCATGTACCATATTGATAAGCAAATTGCTTTAAGACTTACAATGCTGCTCCATGATGTATGTAAACCAGAGACCAGATCAACCGATGTAGAGGGAATTGATCACTTTTATAATCATGGGGAGCTCTCTTCAAAAAACGCTAGAGAAATACTAAAGAGAATGAGATACGACAATAGAACAATAGATAGGGTTTCAGAATTAATAAAATTTCATGATACAGAGATTATTGGGAAGAAAAGTATCAGAAGGCTGCTGAATAAGATTGGAGAAGAAAACCTAAGGGATTTAATAAAGGTTAAAGAAGCTGATATTTTGGCTCAGAATCCCGAATATTATCAGGAGCGACACAACAAATTGGAGAAAATAAAAGCTGAACTTGATGAAGTAATCCAGGAAAAAAATTGTTTTGTAATAAAGGATTTAAAAATAAATGGAAGTGACTTAATGGATATTGGATTTAAACCTGATAAAAGTATAGGGGATACATTGAACTGGTTATTGGAGCTTGTAATTGAGAAACCTGAACTTAATGAAAGAGAGAAATTAGTTAACTTGGTTAAAAATAGAGGGAAATATTCTGAGTAAAGTATTCCAATAATGAGACTGCTTAAAAATATTGCATAAATTTCTTTATATTAAAATAAAGAAATTTATGCAATATTTTTATTCTTCCTACATATCTATATAAGGTAATATGTGAACAAAAGGTGGGGAAATGACAATAATTAAAAAACGAAAAACATTTATTTTATTATGTTTGTCTTTAATGCTCACATTTCTTGTGGGCTTTACCTATGATGGAGATTCCATTATTGTACAAAGCTTAAAAGGAAAAGTTATAACCTTAAAATATTTATCTAATGAATTTAAGGTACCATTAGAAGAGTTATGCATTTCTAATTCTAGGGATCAAAGTATTGATGTTAATGAAGAGCTTTTAATGATCAAAATAAATGAAATAGCTCAAAATATAAATAAAGTTCCAGTAGACGCTTATATTATTGATGAAAAGGTTTTTACAACACAAAAAGAAATGGATGGGGTATATCTTGATGGAGCACTACTGTTTCAAATAATTAAAAGCTATATTTATTCTGGTAGTTTCCTTGATAATTATTTGATTGACTTACCAGTTATTATTGAAAAAGCAAAGTTAACTGAGAGTATGTTAAAACAAAATAAAACAATTGAAATATCCTCATTCTCCACACCATTCAGTGGAAAGCTGGTGGATAGAACCCTAAACCTGAAATTATCAACAGCGGCTATAAATGGAGCCATAATCTATCCAGGAGAGGTTTTTTCAATGGATGATACACTAGGGAATAGAACTGCAAAAGAGGGCTATAAATATGCACCTGCTTTCTCAGGAGGTCAAGTGGTGAAATCCATGGCTGGGGGGATATGCCAAACTACTACTACAATGTATAATGCAGCTCTTTTTGCTAATTTGCAAATTGTCAAAAGATATAAGCATGGCCTACCCGTATCCTATATAAATAAAGGCAGGGATGCTACGATTTATAGAAATGTATATGATTTAAAGGTGAAAAATAATTATGATTATCCCTTATATATAAAATCCTACATTGATACAAAAAAAGGTTTGCTTACAGTTAAAATATATGGATATAAGAAGGAATATAACATTAATGTTACAACTGAGCATAATAAGAAGAATAATAGAAATTATTACTACACATATAGGCATGTTTATGATGTTAATAATGTGTTTATAAGGAAGGAACTAATTTCTACTGATGTATTTTGAGGGTTCAATATTAAGGATACTGGAGTTACTTCAGTATCCTTTGTTTGTATTGTATAACATGCTTAAAGATTGTAAACAATGGACTGTTATGTAATAATATACATACAAAGTAGAAAGGCACCTTACAAAAGAAAGGAGAAAATTATGTATTTATATAGTATAAGCCATGCAAATGGTGAAGATGAATTGTTTAAAATGGAGATGAAGTACTTATTCAACATAAACCCATGTAAAAAATATTTTATAAGTGATTTTTATATAGAGGTTAATAGAAGCCCATTTGTAAAGGCTTGTATAGATATTAAACTTACAGCAAATACATTGGAAGAAATGGTTGATAAACTAAAATCTCAAAAGCTCTCCTATGAGGATTTTAAGGTTAAATATATAGATACAGAAAGTAATATGGAATTTAATGAAAAGCATAGGATAGAAGGAGTAATAGGCTATGAAATAAGGGGTTATGCAAAAATTCATGACCCTGAAGTAATAATTGGGATAACCTATGCTGATGGAAAGTGGATATTAGGGGAATATCTGAAAAATCAAGCTATTTGGATACATCATAATAACCGTCCTAGGCAATATAGCAATTCTCTAACTACAAAGATATCCAGGGCAATAGTCAATATCGTTACTGGAAGAGATGCCAGTACAAGGGTTGTGGATCCCTGCTGTGGAATTGGTACTGTGGTTATTGAAGCACTATCAATGGGTGTTAACATAAGAGGCTTTGATATAAATTCCAAGGTGGTAGATGGAGCTAAAAGAAATCTAAATTTCTTCGGTTATCCAGATGTAATAGATGAGGGAGATATAAGGAAAATTGAAGAAAAGTATGATGCAGCAATTATTGATATACCCTACGGTTTAGCAGCAAGGACTACTAGTGAAATACAAAGGGGAATAATCAATAGTGCAAGAGGAATTACAAACAAGCTATTATTAGTAAGTCTGGATGAAATGGATAGAGAAATATTAGAAGCAGGGTTTTCAATAGCGGATAAATGTCATGTATTTAAAGGAGATTTTAAAAGATATATAACAATATGTATATAATCCCATCACTGGGATTATTATTTTTTGTTTGAATATATTGCAATATTGTGGGAATACTTATATAATAGTTAATGCAAGTCAATTGCAATAAGGAGGCTGAAATGCGAAATACAAAACAAAAAACTGCTATAAAGGAAATCCTTGAGAGGGGAGGACACTTATCAGCAGAGGAAATATATGTTCTTATAAAAAATAAAATGAAAATAGACATATCTACAATTTATAGAAATCTTAATATGATGGCTGAAAATAGTGAGGTTGAGAAAATAACAAACCCTGAGGGGGTAGCAATATACCACATTAAATCAGAACACCATGGCCATCTGATTTGTAGATCATGTAATGCAATATTTGAAATACCATGTGATTTATGTGAGCAGCTGCATACTTTATCAAAGGATATGAGCTTTGTTGATACAGAACATGTTGTTAATATATACGGATATTGCAGAAATTGCAAAGGAGAAAAGTAATTATGGAAATTATTAAGGAAGC
>JARDZI010000301.1 GCA_029240935.1 Clostridiales bacterium | reverse complement strand
GCAAATTGCCCGATTCGATCTGTGCTTTAACTTCACTTGGGCTATAGATACCAAAATCTGCTCTGCCGCCAAGAACTTCTGTAATTGCTGGTGCAGCTCCATTAAATGGTACGGTTACAAATTTAAGTCCTAATGCCTGTGTAATATGGATTCCATAGAAATTAGGTACAGCAGCTGCTGCAAAGTTTAGCTTGCTTGGATTAGCTTTTATATCATTAAACAAGTCTTCAATAGTTTGATATTTTGATTTTGATGAAACGACTATTACTACAGGGTCAATATTTACATTGCTTATGAACTTAAAGTCCATAGTTTTAAATGGTGCTTGACCTTGAAGAGGAAGGGATGCTACTTCACGAGTGAAAAGTGTAAGGGTATATCCGTCAGGTTTTGCATTCAAGCCTTCTGCCATGCCAACTGAACCGCCGCCGCCAGTCTTGTTTACAACTACAACTTCCTGCTTAAGAATAGTCTTTAGTGACTCAGCTAGAGCGCGTCCAACTGCATCAGTACCACCGCCCGCTGCAAATGGAACTATTAATTCAATTGGCTTAGTAGGGTATTTTACAGGAGTTGACTTTTCTGCACTTGGTTGAGCGCTTGTTTGAGTTTTTGTGGAGGCACTGCTGCATCCACCAGCGAATAATGATACAACAAGTGATAAGGCTAAAAATCCAGCTAGTCTTTTCTTCATTTTTAATTTCCCCCTAAATTAATTTTATTTAATTATGAAAATATAATATGTTCCAGTCTATATATAAAGCATTAGAGTTCTTATATTAAGCAGTAGGATGTTTGCTTTATATTGCAAGTAAACCTTATTTAAGTAAGCTCTTAACTGCCTTGATTATATTTTCAACAGTTAAGCCGTAGAGTTCGAATAGTTCGCTGCTCGTACCAGACCTGCCGAAGCTATCTTTTACGCCTATTCTTACAACTTTTGCAGGAACTGTTAATGTAACAACTTCGCTGACTGCACTGCCCAAGCCTCCGAAAATATTATGATCTTCAACTGTAACAAAACCTTTTGTTTCTTTTGCAGCGCTTACAATTGCCTGCTGATCTATAGGTTTGATGCTGTACATGTCTATAACTCTTACCTTTATACCTTCTTCCAATAACTTGTCTGAAGCCTCTAAAGCTTTATAAACCATAGTTCCGTCTGCTATAATGGTTGCATCGCTTCCTGATCTTAACTGGTGGCTTCCACCCACTTCAAACTTTGTGTCCTCACTGTAAATAGCCTGATTTTCATCTCTTCCAACTCTCATGTACATAGGGCCTTGTTCTGTGCTCATTAACTTGACAATTTTTCTTGTTGAAACGTGATCAGAAGGTACAAATACTTTCATATTAGGTAGTGTGCGCATTATGGAAACATCTTCTACAGCCTGGTGTGAACCTCCATCACCTGCTGCTTCTATACCTGCATGGGTTCCGACTACTTTTACATTTAAATTAGGGTAACATATAGAGTTTCTAACCTGTTCAACAGCTCTCATGCTAGCAAAAACTGCGAAAGTGCTTGCAAAGGGGATTTTACCAGCTGTTGCAAGACCAGCAGCAACGCCCATCATATTCTGTTCTGCTATACCACAGTTTATATATCTTTCTGGAAATTCATATTTAAACTTGATTGAATTAGTAGCTTTTCCTAAATCAGCATCCAATGCCACTATTTTTTCATTTTCTTTTCCGATTTCAACTAAGGTTTTTCCATAGGTGACTCTGTTTGCTTCCATTATCTGATTCCTCCTAACTCTGCAAGTGATGCATTAAGTTCATCGCCATTTGGCGCTTTTCCATGCCAGTCAACGCGGTTTTCCATAAATGAAACACCCTTGCCCTTGATTGTTTCTGCTATAATAACTGTTGGCTTACCCTTAAAACTATCAGCCATATCAAGTGCTCTGGCAATCTGTTCAACATCGTGGCCGTCAATATTTATTACATTCCAATTGCTTGCTTTATATTTTTCACTTATGTCACCGATGCCCATAACCTCTTCATTTGTTCCATCTATCTGTAGATGGTTGCAGTCTATAATAGCAATAAGGTTGTCAAGTTTAAAGTGTCCAGCACTCATGGCAGCTTCCCAAACTTGGCCCTCCTGACTTTCTCCGCAGCCGAGCAAACAATATACCTTGTAGCTTTTCTTATCCATCTTTCCTGCAATAGCCATTCCAACTGCAGCAGAGAAGCCTTGTCCTAGAGAACCGGTTGACATATCAACTCCAGGTGTCTTTTTCATATCAGGATGCCCTTGGAGGAAGCTATCTATCTTTCTTAACCTTTTCAAGTTTTCTTTGTCAAAAAAACCTCTTTCTGCCAAGGCTGCATATAGAATTGGGCAGGCATGTCCCTTGCTGAGGACAAATCTGTCCCTGTCTTCCCAATTAGGATTTTCAGGATTTATATTCATTTTATAAAAATACAGTGTTGCCACTATGTCAGCTGCTGATAGAGAACCACCTGGATGACCAGTTCCAGCATTGTGTATTGCATCTAATGCTGATATTCTAATAGAATTTGCTTTTTCTTCAATTAACTTCTTGTTATACAAATCACTCACTCCTTACATGATTTTCTTTTGACAAGTTCTGGCTGTAAAATCACTTTCTGTTTTGATTGGTTTGGATTATTTATTTCGCTTATTAAAATTTCCGCAGCTTTAAATCCAAGAGAATACTTCTTCTGATGAACCGTGGTGAGAGGTACTGGCAGCATTGATGCTTGTTCAATATCGTCATATCCCGCAATACCAACATCCTCTGGAATCCGGATTCCATTACTGTAGCAGTATTTCATAACTCCCATTGCAACGGTGTCATTTATTGCAAATATTGAGTCTACATTTGCATCAATAAGTTGCTTTGCCTTATTATAGCCATCCTCAAAGGTTGCCTTGCTATGAATAATTAGTTTCTCATCGAATTCGATGCCATTCGCCTTTAAAACATCAATGTATCCCTTTAATCTGTCATTACTAGCGGATGAGTCCTTGCCGCCAATGATTGCACCTATTCTTCTGTATCCTTGATTAATCATGTGCATTATAATTTTTCTGGCTCCGGCATAGTTGTCATTGCTTACGAAGCTTACATCCAAGTCATATACATAGTTGTCCAATAGTAGAAGTGGTATATTACGAGCAGTTATAGGCTCATAATCCTTTCTGTCAGGTTCGATAGGAATCATAATTATTCCGTCAACCATTCTCTGGATTAAAAAATTAATATACATTTTTTCATTAGCTTTTTTTCTGTCAAGGTTGCACAAAATTACCCCATATCCCAAGCTTTCGAGATAGGTTCCTACCCCTTTGCTTACATATGAATAGTATTGATTTGTTATATCCGGAATAATAAGTCCTATCATGTTCGTTTTCTTGAGAATAAGGCTTCTAGCTAGTAGATTGGGAGTGTAGTTTTTTTCCTCACACACTTTTAAAATATAGTTTCTTGTTTCTTCTGAGATTTCCTTGCTGCCATTTAGCGCTCTAGATACAGTGGTAGCAGAAACATTGCATTCTGCAGCGATGTCTTTAATACTAATTTTTTTATACATGTTATACCTCAATTATTTGATTTGTTCTGTCGTACTTAAAATAAATAGGGTATTATTTTCTTTAATGTTTACGTTAATGTTTACGTAATTTACTATGTTGATTTTATTATATATCCATATTTTACCAATGTCAACGTTTTCGTATTATGGGGAAAAATTGAAATATAAACCCTGAAACGCTGATTTTAAAAGCGTTTATGTAAAATTTGTTGATAATTGTATCGTAACCGATTGCGTAAATTTATGAGTTTAATTGTTTTTATGTATTTTTTTATGAAATTTTCAACGTTTTAATCTTATTGAGAAGTTAAAATTTGTTGTTTGATAAAAATTATTATAATAAATAGCCTATATGATGTGACGAAGGAGGTATTAGGCGCAACATATATGAAAGCGTTAACGGTAGGTGTTTTGAAAGCTTGGATAAGGCTATTTTTAATTGATGAGAATAATGATAGAGAATCTAGAAAGAACGTTTATAAGCGTGATATTACCATAGTATGTAGTTAAAGGAAAACTAGATGATAAAGGCTGCATAGGAAGTCCAGATATGGTCGTTTAGGTTGTATCGCCGAAATTTTAATGAAAAAGCTTGACCTGAGGAGGCGATTTGCCATGTCAGGTCAAGCTTTTGTTTATTATAAGGCATATAAATAGCATAAGGATATATTTTTACATTAAGCCTTATTACTATCTCTGAAATTATTCTTTTGCAATGGTAATAGCCAGCAAGGCCAACATTTAATTTACGCTAAACAAAAGATCTCCATAGGTAGGGAAGGGCCAATATTTTTTTCCAACTAATGTTTCTAGTTCATCAACTACGCTTCTAAGGGATTGCATATTTACAAATAC
>JARDZI010000029.1 GCA_029240935.1 Clostridiales bacterium | reverse complement strand
ATGTATTTCATGGCTTGCCAACGAAAATTGGAGGCTTGAGGTATTTTTATCTCACGGAAAGATCTACGAAGCAGCTGCATCTATGATGTTTCATGTACCTATTGAAATAGTTACAAAAGGAAGTCCTTTACGCCAGAAAGGTAAAATATCAGAACTTGCCTGTGGTTATGGTGGGGGAGTTGGAGCGTTAAAAGCTATGGGAGCTTTAGAGATGGGTGTTGAAGAACATGAACTCCAAGGACTAATAGATAACTGGCGAGTAGCCAATCCTCACATTGTTAGTCTTTGGTGGGAAGTAGATAAAGCGGCAATAGAGGCTGTAAAGCAAAGAGGAAAAACCTCTACCCACGGCATTATATTCACCTATAAAAGTGGAATGCTCTTTGTAACCTTGCTATCGGGAAGAAATCTTGTGTACGTCAAACCAAAGCTTAGCACTAATAAATTTGGAAGAGAAGGACTCACCTATGAAGGCATAGGCAGCACTAAGAAATGGGAGAGAATTGAAACCTATGGACCTAAAATTATAGAAAATATTATACAAGCCATTGCAAGAGATCTTTTAGCAGAAGCTATGATTAGGTTAGATAGAGTTGGTTTTAATATAGTAGCTCATGTCCATGACGAAGTTATTTGTGAAGTTCCTATAGGGAAGAGTTCAGTAGAAGAAGTGTGCAAAATAATGGCTGAACCTGTCCCTTGGGTAAAGGGATTACCACTTAAGGCAGATGGCTATGAATGTTTATTTTATCAAAAGGACTAAATTAAGAAAGGAAGGACATTATGAAGTTTAAGATTTGTGCCGGCAATAGCCGTAAAGATAAATTTTGGAAAACAGAAACTGTGTCTTGGGAAGATTTTCGAAATAAACTCTTCCATACTACAGTTACCAGTGAAACTCAAGAAGAGTACCATAAAATGAAAAAGTTTCAGCAGGACAATGTAAAGGATGTGGGAGGTTTTGTTGCAGGTGAGCTAAAGGATGGCAGACGCAGGAAGGAAAATGTCCTTTCTCGCTCCATGCTGACACTTGATATGGATTATGCAGATGATGTAGAGGCAATAGCTGCAAATATTGAAATGCTCTATGGATATCTTTGCTGCATATATTCTACCCATAAACATACACCTGAAAACCCAAGACTTCGTATTATTATACCTCTTTCACGTTCTATATCAGCAGATGAGTATCAAGCCGTATCACGTATGATTGCAAAAGAAATAGGCATCGAATTGTTTGATGACACAACTTATGAACCTAATAGACTTATGTACTGGCCCAGCACCTCATCAGATGGAGAATATTTCTTTAAAGTTATTGAAGGAGATTTTTTAAATCCAGATAAAGTGTTAGCAATTTACGAAAACTGGAAGGATTCATCTTCTTGGCCTGTATCTTCAAGGCAGAGAAGTATTATACAAAAATCTATGCAGAAACAGGAAGATCCTTTGCAAAAGCAAGGTATGGTAGGCGCTTTTTGCAGGAGTTATACAATAGAACAAGCTATAGAAACATTTCTTTCAGATATTTATTCAACAAGTATTATACCTGAAAGATATGATTATATCCCAGCTGACTCCACAGGAGGTGTAGTTACTTATGATAATAAATATGCCTACTCACACCATGCAACAGATCCAGCTTGCAGCAAACTTCTAAATGCCTTTGACCTAGTTAGAATTCACCGCTTTGGTGGCCTTGATGAGGATGCAGATGAAAAGAAGCAGTTACCATCTTATAAGGCTATGATGGGATTTTGCACTGGTGATGAGAGGGTAAAAAGGCAGCTTGCTAAAGAAAGGGAAGAGGAAGTTAGGGGAGAATTTGGTGATGCTACTGCTACTATTTCTGGTGATGTTACTGATGATGAAAATTGGCAGCTAAACTTAGAACTTAATAAAAATGGGACAGTAAAAGATACCTTAATTAATATAACAGAAATACTTCGCTATGATAATGTGTTTAAATGTATTGCCTATAATGAATTATCCCATAACATTGATGTCAATGGAAAGCTTCCATGGAGGCAGGTGAAGGCAGGATGGAATGACTCAGATCTTTCAAGGGCTAAGGTTTATTTTGATAAAAAATATGGCATTTGGGCACCGGGGAAGTTTAAGGATGCACTTCTTACAGCAGCTTCTGAGAGAGCCTTTCATCCTATTAAAGATTATTTTAATTCCTTGCCTATCTGGGACGGAACTGAGAGAGTAGATAAGCTTCTTATCGACTATCTTGGAGCCGAGGATAACAGCTATACCAGGGAAACTATGAGAAAAACTTTATGTGCTGCGGTAGCAAGAATATATGAACCTGGTACCAAGTTTGACTATGTTTTAATTTTAAATGGTGATCAAGGCATTGGTAAGTCAACATTTTTTGCAAAGCTTGGAGGTAGGTGGTTCTCAGATAGCTTAAGTCTTTCAGATATGAGAGATAAAGCGGCAGCGGAAAAGCTTCAAGGTTATTGGATTTTAGAAATTGGAGAGCTTGCAGGTCTTAGAAAAATGGATGTAGAAACTGTTAAATCTTTTATAACCAGAACAGATGATAAGTTTCGTCAGAGCTATGGAGTAAACGTGGAAAACCATCCAAGGCAATGTATTATAGTTGGAACTACAAATGCAGAAAAGGGATTTTTAAGAGATGTAACAGGTAATAGAAGATTTTGGCCTGTTCAAGTAAAGATGGGAAGAAAGAGTATCTGGGATGAACTTACAGTATCAGAGGTGGCTCAAATTTGGGCAGAAGCTATAGTTAAATATAAAGCAGGAGAGGAACTCACCTTAAAAGGAGATGCGGTTGTTATAGCATACCACCATCAACAGGAAGCTATGGAGGAGGATGACCGTGAAGGTCTTGTTAGAGATTATCTTGATACTTTTCTACCAAGTAACTGGGAGGATATGGACTTATATCGAAGACGTAATTTCCTTGCTGGAGATAGTGAATTTGGAACTGAAGTCTTAGTAGGCACTGTCAGAAGGGAAAAGGTATGTATTCAGGAGATTTGGTGCGAGTGTTTTGGTAAAAAGAAAGAGGACATCAGAAGAAGTGATTCCTTTGAAATACAAGGCATTTTAGTAAAAATCGGTGGTTGGAAACGCTACGCTGGCAACAAATCAGGAAAGATGAGAATTCCTATTTATGGTCCACAACTAACATATGTAAGGGATGAAAATTTCAAATCAAATTAGTTTAAAAATAGCTTAGGTTAAAAACATGGAATATGTTCCTTAGATACTTAAGGATGAAAAAGTAACATTTTAGGCAACAGGCTAAAAGCAAGTAACCATAAGGGGTTTAAGGTATATGTTCCTATGTTTTTATCTTTAATATAAAGTATATATTTATATATATAAATAGTAAACAACACACATATACGCGCGTAAGAAATTCATAGGACAAAAGAACTATTTCAAGAACGATTTTCATAGGAGGTAAAAATGACTGAAAAAGAAATAGAGCAAATGCTAGTCAGGGATGTTAAAAGAAGAGGTGGTTTAGCGTTAAAGTTTATATCTCCTGGTGTGAATGGTGTGCCGGACCGTTTGGTGCTTATGCCTTATGGAAGAATGGTTTTTGTGGAACTAAAAGCACCGAGAAAGAAAATGAGACCTCTTCAGATAAAGAGAAAAGAGCAACTGGAAGCGTTAGGTTTTTTTGTTTATTGCATAGATGATCCAAAGCAAATTGGAGGTGTGCTGGATGGCATTAGAATATAAGCCTCATGAGTATCAAGCATATTCAACAGATTTTATATTAAATCATAGAGCAGCAGGTCTTTTTCTTGAACCAGGACTTGGTAAGACCATAATTACACTAACTGCTATATGGCTTTTACTTTATGATTATTTCGAGGTATCAAAAGTATTAGTAATAGCTCCACTTAGAGTAGCAAGAGATACTTGGAGTAGAGAATGTGAAAAGTGGGCACATCTTAATGGACTTACCATCTCTAAGCTTTTAGGCAGTGAAAAGGAAAGGAAAACGGCTCTTTTCAAGAAAGCTGATATTTATGTTATTAATCGCGAGAATGTGGAGTGGCTTATAAAAGCTAAAGAATGGGATTTTGACATGGTTATAATTGATGAACTTTCAAGTTTTAAATCTCCATCGGCTAAAAGATTTAGAGCAATTAAAAAAGTTCGTCATAAAATAAAACGTATTGTAGGTCTTACTGGAACACCAGCACCTAATGGACTTTTAGATATATGGAGTCAGATATATCTTCTTGATGGGGGTGAAAGACTTGGTAGAACTTTCACTGGCTACCGCAGCCGCTACTTCCACCCTCAAAAATATATAAATGGTGGTATTCCAACTGATTATTCCATCAATGAAGATGCTGAAGAAAAAATATATTCAAAGATGTCTGATATTTGTATTAGCATGAAAGCCTTAGAGTATCTTAAGATGCCAGAGTGTATTTTAAACAAAGTAGAGGTGCAGCTTTCAGAAAATGAAATGAAGTTGTATAGACAGCTTGAAAGGGATTTAATTCTTCCTTTTAAAGATAGTGATGTGGACGCGGCTAATGCGGCAGTTCTAACTAATAAACTTCTACAGTTATCAGGTGGTGCGGTCTATGATGAGTTTAGTGATGTGAAATACATCCATGATAAAAAGCTAGAGGCTTTAGAAGATTTAATTGAAGCTGCCAATGGTAAACCTGTGCTTGTTTATTACGGATTTAAACATGAAAGGTACAGGATAAAGCAAAGGTTTAATGTTGGAGAAATAAATACCTCAGAGGATATTGCAAATTGGAATGCAGGAAAAATGCAGATAGCTCTATGTCATCCGGCTTCTACAGGACATGGATTAAATCTTCAGGATGGTGGCTGTACTATTATTTGGTTTGGACTTACATGGAGCTTGGAACTTTATCAACAGGCTAATGCTAGACTGTGGAGACAAGGGCAAAAGCATACTGTGGTTATTCATCATATCATTGCAAAAGATACCATAGATGAACGTGTAATGAGAGCACTTGAAGATAAGGATACTAGCCAGACAGCCCTTATTGAAGCGGTAAAGGCGAGGATTATAAAGTAAAAGGAGGGTTTTAGGAATGGGAGTAAATATTTATAACAGTGAAGGATATGTTGACCCAACAGCTTATGAGGCACTTAAAAATATAGATCAGGAAATATATAAGTTAAGGGAGAATAAACTCATTGTATTTATCTGCAGTCCCTTTGCAGGGGATATTGCAGGAAATATAAAAAGAGCTAAAAGCTACGGAAGGTTTGCAGTTTTGGAAGGAGTAGTTCCTGTAATACCACATCTTATGTATCCTCAGTTTCTTGTTGAGGATAATCTTGAGGAGAGGCAGTTAGGTATTGAAATGGGACTTATACTATTAATTAAATGCAGAGAGGTTTGGGTGTTTGGTAATCAGATATCTAAGGGAATGGCATTAGAGATTAATAAAGCTAAGAAATACAGTATACCGATTAAATATTTCACAACAGATTGTAGAAGAATAGGAGGTTAGAAGTAATGAGATGCTTTGCTTTAAGAAAAGGTAGGTGCACTGTTTTGAATGTTAAAAAGTGTGGAGAATCAAGCTGCAGATTTTTTAAAACTGAAGTACAGTTCAAAGAGGATAGGCAAAAAGCTTTTAAAAGAATTAGTTCATTAGATGAGGTAACTCAAAGACATATTTTTGAAACTTACTATGGTGGAAAGCTGGAGGTGAGCAAATGATAGCACTAACCTATATAGATAAAAAGTCAGCCACTATTGCTGCAATAAAAGACTACGAAAACATGAAGCTAATTATTAGTACTACACCACAAGAGATTAAAGAAGAGTATGAGAATATGATAAGTATCAATAGTCCTGGATTTGACGATATGCCAAAAGTTTATAATCCTCATGTAGGAGAAAATAAAGTGGTCCATGCTATTGATAAGATTGATGTTATGTTTGAAAGGTATAGTCAAGCTGTAGAATACATGGAGTGGTTTGAAACAGCTTTTCTAACACTAAGTGAAGAAGAAAGAATGGTTTTAAAAGAGTTCTATATGCATGGCAATCAAAGGAGTGGAGCTTCAGCAAGGATTGAAGTCAAAATGAATTACAGCCCACGTCAAGTTGAAAGGCTTAGACAGAAATCACTAGAGCGTTTGATGTTTAATTTGTATGGTAGATAAAGATGGCTATTTGATGGCGGTTTATTTGCATTTAATCGTGTTACAATAGTATTATGAAAAACTGAAAAGTTGCTAAATAGCCTTTGTGGAACAATCCATGAGGGCTTTTTATTTTGGAAAGGATAAAAAAGAAAGATGATAAAGCTTCAAGAAATATATAAAATTTGTGAAGGTCTTGAAAAAGATAATAAAAAAGTAGCTATTAAAAAGTTAACAGATAAAGGCTATAGCAAGGAAAATGCTATTAAGTATTACAACATTTGGAGAAAGTATTATGTTACTACTCTTACCAACATCTATTAGGAGGATTTATTTATATGCCAAGAAAACCAAGAAAGCCTTGTAAACATACAGGCTGTCCAAAGCTTACAGAAGGAAACTATTGTGAAGAACATGAAAAGCTTTATGTTAATAAAAGAGGTAGTGCGGCAAGTAGAGGTTACGATAGCAGATGGAGAAGAGCTAGAAATAGATTTCTAAAAGCTAATCCTTTGTGTGTTAAATGTAAAGAACAAGGGAGGCTTATCAAAGCAACTGTTGTTGACCACATTAAGCCTCATCGAGGAGATAAGGTTTTGTTTTGGGATGAGAGCAATTGGCAATCACTTTGCAAGAGTTGTCATGATACTAAAACAATGACTGAAGATAGATATAAAGAATATGCATTTTAACTATAGTCATTTTTGACCGGGTAGGGGGTATCAAATCTCTAAAGAGGACAAGCAAATGACCGCCGCCCCCTCTCGCGTGAATTTTCGCAGAATTAAGCAAGGGGGGTAGTAAAAAATCGCAAAATAGAAAGTTGAAATTAAGTAGCTACAAGGGTTTGTAGTTACTTTTTTATTGCGTAAAAGTTTATTGAAAGGAGTAGAGCTTAATTGACTGGTGATGAAAAAGAAAAAATAAAAGAGCTAAGATTAAAAGGGATTGGATATAAGGGAATTGCAAGTATTTTAGGATTATCTAGAGATAGTGTTAGAGGATTTTGTAAGCGTAATGGTTTAGACGGCAGCTCCTGTGTTGTTGCTCTTAATGTTGAAGAAAAATTAAAAAGAAATCTGCTTTGCTCTTGTTGTGGAAAGCCAATTAAACAAAAATACCAAGGCAGAACTAGAAGATTTTGCTCCGATGAATGTAGAAGAAAATGGTGGAATGGAAATCAAGATAAAAGAAATAAAAGTGAAGCTGCTACTTATAAATACATATGCCCTCATTGCGGTAGAGAGTTTAGTGTTTATGGAAATAAGAAAAGAAAATACTGCAGTCATGACTGCTACATAAAAGATAGGTTCTGGAGTGATAATGATGACATATAAAAGAGGAACATTAAAGAAAGAAGGTAAAGAACTTTTGCTTAGAGGTTATTCAGTTTCTGAGGTAGCTGAAATGTTTAATTCTTCAAGAGATACAGTACTAACATACAATAAGAAATTTTGGAAAGTAACTTTGAGAAAGAAAATGACTGATGAACAAATTCAAATTGCAAAACAAATGATAATTGATGGATACACATATAAGGAAATTGCTGCTGTAGTAGGTTTTACACCATCAACAATAGCAGATAAGAACATTGAAAATTGGAGACTGCCTTACTCAGATATACAGGTATCAAAAAAGTTAGTTGAAAGATATTGCTTAACTTGCGGTAAAAAGTTTTTTGTTCGTTCTCAAAAATTAAAGTACGATGCTTGTAATTATTGTTGTAAAAAGTGTTCTCACTTGGGTGCGATAAAGGTAGACAAAATTAACAAACCGATTTTTAGAGGGTATAGATGGAGTTATTTAAGTTTAGAAGTAAGAAAGAAAATTCCTTTTTGTCAAAGGTGTTTGAAGACAAAGAATAGATTGACGGTTCATCACATAAAACCATGGCGATTAGATGGAACAAATAATAGGGAAAATTTATTAGTTCTTTGTGATTCATGTCACAAATATTTAGAGGATGCTTCAAGAGTCATGTTTGACTTAATTGGCTTAGAAGATTCAATTAAATTAATACAGATAAATTTTAGTTATAGACTGGAGGCGATTAAAAGGTGTTTAACCAAGTTAAACTTATAAAAATAAAGGACTTAAAACCACATCCAAAGAATCCAAGAGTACATCCAAAGTCAGCGCTAAATAAGCTTATTAAGAGTATTAATGAATTTGGTTTTACAAATCCAATTCTTGTAAGCAAAGATGGATTTATATTAGCAGGGCATGCACGATGTAAAGCGGCAGAGCAAGCAGGGATTGAAGAAGTACCTGCTATATTTTTGGATTTAGAAGGAGTTAAAGCTGATGCATATCTAATTGCAGATAATAAAATTCAGGAAGAAACTGACTGGAATAAAGAATTACTCGCTGATCTAATAAAGGATTTGCAATCTTTAGATTATGATACATCCTTTACAGGATTTGATCCACCAGAAATTGATGCATTGTTTAATGAACTTTATCCTAAAGGTGTGAAAGAAGATGGTTTTGATAAGCCTCTGCCTGAAACGCCAATAACAAAGCCAGGAGATATTTGGATTTTAGGAAGACACCGATTAATCTGTGGTGACAGCATAAAACTTGAAACTTATACAGCACTTATGGATGGCAAAAAAGCAAATCTCATTGTAACAGATCCTCCATACAATGTAGCCTATGAAGGGAATGCTGGAAAAATTCAAAATGACAACATGGAAGATAAAAGGTTTTATGAGTTTCTTCTTGAAGCCTATAAATGTATGTATGAAAATCTTGCTGATGGTGGTTCAATCTATGTGTTTCATGCAGATAAAGAAACAGTTAATTTTAGAACAGCTTTTAAAGATTCAGGCTTCTTTTGCCACCAAACTTGTATATGGATAAAGAATTCACCGGTACTAGGTCGTTGTGATTATCAATATAACCATGAACCTGTACTTGTAGGCTGGAAGCCTACTGCTGGACATAAATTTTATGGAGATAGGAAGCAGAGAACTACTTGGAATTTTGATAGACCTACAAAATCAAAGTACCATCCAACAATGAAGCCAATAGCTTTAGTAGCTTATCCAATTACAAATTCAAGCTTAACTAATTCTATTGTGCTGGACCCTTTTGGCGGAAGCGGTTCAACTCTTATAGCTTGTGAACAAACTGATAGGATTTGTTACACTATAGAACTTGATGAAAAGTATGCTGATGTTATAGTCAAAAGATACATTGAGCAGGCAGCTACTGATGAAGGTGTGTTTCTTATAAGAGGTGGAGTTAAAACTAAATATAAAGATATTTTAAAGGAAAGTGAGGTGAATGGCTTTCCTTAAATTTTCTACAAAAAGCTTATAAATTTAAGTTTTAAAAAGTGTCTTTATTGAAGGAAAGGTGTCATTAGAATCTTCATATAATCTCGCATATATAACTGGCTATATACTTCTTTCAGAGGTAATATGTACACTACCAAAAGGTAATAAACACATTTTGAAAGGGGTAGAAAACATTGAAGAGCCAAACAATTGGTGTAGAAATTGAAATGACAGGAATTACCAGAGAAAAAGCTGCTGAGGTTGCTTTGAATTTTCTAGGAGGAGAGATTAAAAAAACATTTGATAATTATGATACCTACAAGGTAATAGCACCAGACAATAGGATTTGGAAAATAATGAGTGATGCCAGCATCTGGACAATGAGGAGCGAAAAAGGCACACTTGTTTCTGCAGACACAAGTTACAGCGTTGAACTTGTAACACCGATTTTAAAATATGATGAGGACATTGAAACCCTGCAAGAACTTATAAGAAGGCTTAGAAAGGCAGGAGCAGTTAGTAAAAGCAGCCTGCAATGCGGAATTCACATTCACATTGGAGCAAAAGAACATACGCCAAATACCTTAAAGAATTTGGTTAACCTCATGGCTTCAAAAGAGGATTTAATTTACAAAAGCCTTGAAATAGATCCTGCTAGAGTGAGGTATTGCCAAAAGGTTAATGAGAATTTGATTGCAACCATAAATAAGAAAAAGCCAAAAACACTATCACAACTTGCGAATATTTGGTACAGCGATTACGGTGTTGAAAGCAGAGGAAGGCATTACCACACAAGCAGATATCACGGTCTTAACCTGCACAGCACTTTTACAAAAGGAACTATAGAATTTAGACTTTTTAACGGAACCCTTCACGCAGGAAAAATTAGAAGCTACATAGTTTTCTGCCTAGCGGTAAGCCACCAGGCATTAAAGCAAAAGAGTGCCAGTGCAAAACGCACCCATACAGACAATGAAAAATATACCTTTAGGTGCTGGTTACTTAGACTTGGACTTATAGGAGATGAGTTTAAAAATTGCAGACTGCACCTTATGAAAGCACTTGATGGGAATTCAGCTTGGAGGAGACCCAGAGCTGCTTGAAATTTAAACTAAAGCTGCAAAGGGGATTAAAATTCCCCTTGTGTAAAACTAAAATTGTATAAAGGAGAAATGTGATAATATATGGCAAGAAAAACAAAACTGTATGTGGCTTATGGTTCTAATATGAATTTAGAACAAATGAGCAACAGATGTCCAAAGGCAAAGGTTGTAGGAACAGGAATACTTGAAGGATATAAGTTAACATTTAGAGGAAGATATAAAGGTGTTGCAAATATTGAACCTTGTAAAGATAAACAGGTGCCAATTGTTTTATGGCAAATAACTGAGGAGTGTGAAAAAGCACTTGATTTGTATGAGGGTTTCCCTAATTTATATGTTAAAAGGCAACTTGAAGTTACAGTGCAGGATAAAAAAGCAAAAACCATGGTTTATATTATGGCAAGTGAATATATGAATATGGCGGCAGCTCCTACAGAGTATTATTTTAATGTAATTGCTAGAGGATATTTTGACAACGGCATTGATTTAAAACCTCTGCAGATTGCATATTCAGAATGTTTATCTGAACTAAGATAGTGGAGGTAGTTATGGATAAATTTTTTACACAGAAAACTTGTGATAGATGTGGAGGTCCTTTAGATAAAGGCAGAATCATGTCAATGTTTAATACGGATTGCATTTGCATGGACTGTGCTGAAAAAGAAAAGAAGGATAAGGATTATGATAAGGCAGTAAAGGCTGAACATGAAGAAATCAAAAAAGATAACTATAATTACAAAGGTATAAGAGGTTAATATAAAAGAAAGTGATGTTAAGAGTCTGCTATTTTGTAGGCTCTTTTCTTATGATAAATTTTAAAGATTGGGGGTGAAACCTATGGCACAAAGAGGAAGAAAGCCAAAGCCAACTGCAGTAAAAGAACTTGAGGGCAATCCTGGGAAAAGACCGCTTAATGAATTTGAACCAAAGCCTCATAAGAAAGCACCAAAGTGTCCTACATGGCTGGATGCTGAAGCTAAAAAGGAATGGAGAAGAGTATCAAAGCAGCTTGAGGAACTTGGTATATTAACAGAAGTTGATATGGCAGCTTTTGCAGGATATTGTGAAGCTTATGCACGCTGGAAAGAGGCAGAAGAATTTATATCAAGACATGGAACAATTGTAAAAACACCAAGTGGTTATTGGCAGCAAGTGCCACAGGTGTCAATTGACCAAACTTATCTTAAGATTATGATTAAATTTTGTGAACAGTTTGGACTTACACCATCTTCAAGAAGTAGAATTGTTACAGATAAAGGTTCTAATGATTATTTAGACCCTATGGAAATGATGCTAAGGGGCGAGGTGAAATAATGTATGATGAAGCAAAAGCACAGCACGCTGTTAATTTTATCAACTGCTTAAAGCATACAAAAGGTCAGTGGAGAGGTGTCCCTTTTGACTTACTTCCTTGGCAAGATAAAATAATCAGGGATATATTTGGTAATGTGAAAGAAAATGGCTACAGGCAATACAATACTGCTTATATAGAAATTCCAAAGAAGAATGGAAAGAGTGAACTTGCGGCGGCAGTAGCACTACTTATGACTTGCGGGGATAACGAGTGGGGAGCTGAGGTTTATGGATGTGCCTCAGATAGGCAGCAAGCATCTATAGTTTTTGATGTCGCAGTTGAAATGGTGGATCAATGTCCAGCACTAAAGAAAAGAATAAAGCCTGTTATGTCAATGAAAAGACTTGTATATAAACCTACAAATAGTTTTTATCAGGTTCTATCAGCTGAAGCCTATACAAAACATGGGCTTAATGTTCATGCGGTTGTTTTTGATGAAATTCATGCCCAGCCTAATAGAGATTTATTTGATGTAATGACTAAAGGATCAGGAGATGCAAGACTTCAGCCTCTATTTTTTCTTATAACTACAGCTGGTACAGATAGAAATTCTATATGCTTTGAGCAGCACCAAAAGGCAATGGACATAATTGAAGGTAGAAAAATAGATCCAACCTTTTATCCAGTTATTTATGGTATAGATGATAATGCTGACTGGGGTAATGAAAAGAATTGGTATAAAGCTAATCCATCACTAGGGCATACAATTGATATAGAAAAAGTTAGAAATGCTTATAATAGTGCAAAAGAAAATGCAGCTGAAGAAAACATATTTCGTCAGCTGAGATTAAATCAATGGGTAAAACAATCCACCCGTTGGATGCAAATGGATAAATGGGACGAGTGTGATTTTAATATAGATATAGATTCATTAAGAGGCAGAGAATGTTATGGCGGACTTGACCTTTCAAGTACTACAGATATTACTGCTTTTGTTTTAGTTTTTCCACCAAGAACATCTGATGAAAAAAATATTGTACTTCCTTACTTTTGGATACCAGATGATAATTTAAAGTTAAGAGTAAGGAGAGACCATGTACCTTATGATGTATGGGAAAAGCAAGGTTTTATTAAAACTACAGAAGGTAATGTGGTGCACTATGGATTTATAGAAACTTTTATTGAAGAATTAGGTACAAAGTACAATATAAAAGAAATAGCTTTTGATAGGTGGGGAGCTGTGCAAATGGTACAGAATCTTGAGGGTATGGGATTTACAGTAATTCCATTTGGACAAGGATATAAAGATATGTCACCATCATCTAAGGAATTAATGAAGCTAACCCTTGAGAAGAAAATAGCACACGGAGGAAATCAAGTGCTTAGGTGGATGATGGATAATATCTATGTAAAAACTGACCCTGCTGGAAATATTAAGCCTGATAAAGAAAAAAGTACAGAGAAAATTGATGGAGCTGTTGCTTTAATAATGGCACTGGATAGAGCAATTAGACATGAAAATAAAAGTAGTGTGTATGATGATAGGGGAATTTTAGTACTATAAAAAGTATTTACCTAGGTATTGACATATTAAAGTATGCTGTATATGCTTTAAATATAACCCTTTAAATTATATGGTTATAAAAATAGTATTATACAAGGAGTGATATTATGATTATATATCCATCATCAATTATTATTAGAATTAACTCGGATTTTACAAGCGTGTATAAGCCTTTTTCAAATTTTCCTGGTTCAGGTTTATTATGGTCAGAATGTATAAACTCAATTAATGATGTAAAGCTTATGAATCACATCATCTTTTGTAATGATGTAATGCATATTCCACCTGTTAAAGTTTTTTTAATGGCAAACAATAACCTAAATCAGCAGTTCACGGATTTTGAAAAGAAAGCGATGGGGGCTTTTTGGGGTTTCATTTTTAAATCCGTGTTTAGTTATAGGTTGCAAAAAGATAGTGTGCCTATAAATACTAAAGGTGTAAAAAAGGCCACATATTTTTATGATGTATCAGAGCTTGTGGAGGTTATAAATGAGCAGCAAGCCAATTTATAGATATAAAGATTATGTTGATAAAAAAAAGATTTTAATTAATCAAGAACCAGGCTATAGGTACTCACTGTTTGTACCGTTTAAAGAATCTATTAATGACAAATGCGTTCTTGTAATTATGAGAAATCCTAGTGAAGCTGATAAAAGTAAATCAGACAAAACGATTAATAATGTTCTTAGTTTTTGTCATGATAAATATAGTGGAGTCTATATTGGTAATCTATATCCGTATTATGAAACTGATTCCAAGAAAGTAAAAGATTTTATAGAATCAGATTTATATGACGAAAAGATGAAAAAGAATCATCTAGCATTGGAATCATTATCTAAAGATATTGATGATGTAGTAATTGCTTGGGGAACTAACAATACTGGGCATAAATATGATGATTATTATGAAAGTATTGTAAAGGAACTTTTAGATGGATTATACAAAGATAATAAGAATGTTTATGCTATGAGATTTGTATCAAGTAAAAATCCTTGGCATCCACGAAATTGGGAAGAGAATTTTGAATTAGAGCTTTACAAATGGAGTAAATAATCTTTCTGATAAAAAGTTTGAGGTAGAAATATGGATAGAGAAAAATTTTATGAACTAATAATTGAAATATTAGAATCTGAGGAATTTCAAAAAGTAAGATACTATGCTTACAATTTAGGAAGACCACTATGGAATATATTTAGACAACAATGGAATGGAATACCTTATTTTTTAAGAAGTATATGTGATAAAGCAAGCTATCTAATTAAAAAATATAAAGCTACACCAGGAGCTGTAATGGCATATTATTCAGAGGACTCAAATTATTTATGGGTAGCATCCAAAATAAAAATTATAAAGCCTCAAAGCAGTTTAGGGGAGACAGAAATATTAAGTAAGCTTATGTATGGAGAAGATATATCAGAGTATATTGATACTGAAGAGGAGAAGTTTATATGTAGCTTGGTATGCTATGTTCTTGATAACAATCGACTTAGTAGTTTGGATTTTAATGAAGTTTGTAAGTTAGAAGAATTCGCATATGACATTACTGACTATAAATTGACTAAGGTTGATCATGTGCAGTTTTTACCAAGTGGATACATTTATGATAATAAATATTATTTGTATAGTATTTATATTTCTAAGGAGAAACTCGATTTTTTTGATAAGAAGCCTGCAGTTTTCAAAATTATGGAGGAAGAAATATTAAATCCAGATATTTATATGAGGTTAGATGAAAGGATAGCTGTACCACATACAGATATAATTTCATTGGAAACTTTAAACTTTGAAAAGTTTAGAGGGATTCAATTTAACTTTAGCAATACAAAGCTTGATAAAGGAAAAAATATAATTGTTCATGGAAATATTGAATCTTTTCATAAATTATTAATGGTAATTAAAAAAGATTATGATAATACATTAGATGAAGAATTCTGGCATATAGAATTAGAAGAATTACCATATTTAGAAAGTACAACTATCAAGCGAGTTACAGTTACTTTTATTCATGGAAAGTATTATCCTCAACGTAGATTTTTTAGACATATAGACTATATTAAAAACCAGTACCCTTATGATATATATCATGAAAAATATAAAGATATGACTAATACATCAATTCAAATAGATCACTATACAGATAAAACTAATCATTATAAAATATGGTGTGTGGAAGAAGCTGATATTAGTGAAGATACGTGGTTTAAATTAGCATATATGTCTCTAAAACCAGTATACAGAAAATTGTTAAATGAAATGTTAGGTAATAATAATAAATAATATTTTAAAGCATCTCGATAAAGGGATGCTTTAAAATACCCATTTTTAGGAGGTAACCATAATGAAAATACCAATAATATCAAGACTTTGGGAACCCAGAGCTGGTCCCAAGAATAACTTTTGGCAAAGTACTTATAGTTTTTTCTTTGGAAGCACCACTAGCGGTAAAACTGTAAATGAGAGAACTGCAATGCAAACTACTGCAGTTTATGCTTGTATTAGGATACTTGCTGAAACAATAGCTTCACTGCCACTTCATACCTATAGGTATACTGAAAATGGTAAGGAGAAAGCTACAGAACATGAAATATATCATCTGCTTGCAGATGAACCAAACCCTGAGATGACCTCATTCGTGTTTAGAGAAACACTTATGGGTCATCTTTTATTATGGGGAAATGCATATGCTCAGATTATTAGGGATGGAAGAGGAAAGATTATAGCTTTATATCCTCTAATGCCAGATAAAATGACCGTAAATAGAACTGATAATGGAGATATTTATTACATTTATAGTAAAGATGGACAGGATTATCCCTTGAGAAGTGATGAAGTATTGCATATTCCAGGGCTTGGATTTGATGGACTTATTGGCTATTCTCCCATTGCTATGGCTAAAAATGCAATAGGTATGTCAATAGCAACTGAAGAATATGGAGCTAAATTTTTTGCAAATGGTGCAAATCCCGGTGGTGTACTTGAACATCCAGGAGTTGTAAAGGATCCTGCTAGGGTTAGAGAAAGTTGGAATAGTGTGTATCAAGGAAGCTCTAATGCTCATAGAGTTGCAGTACTCGAGGAGGGTATGAAATTTCAAAGTATAGGTATTCCACCAGAGCAGGCGCAGTTTTTACAAACTAGGAAGTTTCAAATAAATGAAATAGCAAGGATATTTAGAATTCCACCTCATATGATAGGAGATCTTGATAAATCAAGTTTTTCTAATATTGAGCAGCAGTCACTGGAATTTGTAATGTACACTCTTGATCCTTGGGTAGTTAGATGGGAACAAGCTATTAAAAGAGCATTATTTAGTGAAAGTGAAAAGAAACAATATTTTGTTAAATTCAATGTAGATGGACTACTTAGAGGTGATTATCAAAGCAGAATGAATGGTTATGCCATAGGAAGGCAAAATGGCTGGTTATCAAGTAATGACATAAGAGAACTTGAGAATCTCAATAAAATACCAGAAGAGCTTGGGGGGGATTTGTATTTAATTAATGGAAACATGACAAAGCTAGCTGATGCAGGGGTATTTGCTAATAAAAATAATACAGGATTGGAGGAGAAAAAGTGAGCAAGAAGTTTTGGAACTGGGTAAAGAATGAAGAAGGTAGAACACTTTATTTTGATGGATACATTGCAGAGGACAGCTGGTTTGATGATGATATTACTCCTAAGCAGTTCAAGTCTGAGCTTACAGGCACTGAGGGAAATATATCAGTATGGCTTAATTCACCAGGTGGAGATGTATTTGCCGCAAGTCAGATTTATACAATGCTAAAGGAATATAAGGGTAAGGTAACAGTAAAGATTGATGGCATAGCAGCCAGTGCTGCATCAGTTATCGCTATGGCAGGAAGTGAGATATTAATGTCACCTGTGGCAATGATGATGATTCATAATCCATCTACAATTATTTCTGGAGAAGAATCTGATTTACAAAGTGGAATTTATATGCTGTCAGAGGTAAAAGAAAGCATAATCAATGCTTATAAGCAAAAGACAGGACTTCCTAGAAATAAGATATCAAAAATGATGGATTCTGAAACTTGGTTTAGTGCTAAAAAAGCAGTAGAACTTGGTTTTGCAGATAAAGTTTTATATGAAGATACTGAGGAAGAAACAAATGATGGTTTTATCTTTGATAAGGTAACTGTAACTAATGCATTAATGAAAAAGATACCTAAAGCAAAACAAACACAGCCTATAACAGAAATAGGCACGCCGCATGAGCAATTACTTAAAAGACTAGATCTTTTAAAATATTAGATTTGGGGGAATGTACATGAATAAAATATTAGAACTTAGAGAAAAAAGAGCTAAACTATGGGACAGTACAAAAGCTTTCCTAGATAGTAAGAGAAATGAAAATGGATTATTATCAGCTGAGGATACAGCAACTTATGAAAAGATGGAAGCTGATGTTGTAAACTTAGGAAAAGAAATAGACAGACTTGAACGTCAAGCGGCTCTTGATTTAGAACTTTCAAAGGCAACATCAAATCCTATTAAGAATAATCCTAAGGGAAGTATTGGTGAAGAAAAAACAGGTAGAGAATCAAATGAATACAAGGATTCTTTCTGGAAGGCTATGAGGAATAAAAACAGCTTTGATGTGCATAATGCTCTGCAAATTGGAACTGATAGTGAAGGTGGTTTCCTTGCACCAGACGAGTTTGAAAAAACATTAATTGAAAGCTTACAAGAGCAAAATGTATTTAGGCAGCTTGCCAATATAATTACCACATCTTCAGGGGACAAGAAAATTCCTGTGGTTGCAACAAAAGGAACTGCATCCTGGGTAGATGCAAGTATCAATTGGAGCATATAAATTAGCCACTATGATTAAGGTTTCTGAGGAACTTCTTAATGATAGTGTTTTTAATTTGGAGAGTTATATAGCAAAAGAGTTTGCAAGAAGAATTGGTGCAAAGGAAGAAGAAGCCTTCTTTATTGGTGATGGAACAGGAAAGCCAACAGGAATATTTAATACAACAGGTGGAGCACAGCTTGGAGTTACAGCGGCAAGTTCTACAGCTATTACTTTTGATGAGATTATGGATTTATTCTATTCACTTAAATCTCCATACAGAAAGAATTCTGTGTTTTTAATGAATGATGCCACCGTTAAAGCTATTAGAAAATTAAAGGATGGAAGTGGTCAGTATTTATGGCAACCATCAGTTACAGCAGGTGAGCCTGATACTATTCTAAATAGGCCAGTAAAAACTTCCGCTTATGCACCTACACTCGGAGCTAGTGCAAAGACTATAGCCTTTGGTGATCTTAGTTACTATTGGGTAGCTGATAGACAAGGTAGATCCTTCCAAAGATTAAATGAACTTTATGCAGCAACAGGACAAGTAGGCTTTAAAGCAACACAAAGAGTTGATGGAAAACTAATACTTCCTGAAACTATTAAAGTTTTACAGATGAAAGCGTAGGTGGTTAAATATGAGTAACGTAAAAAATTATGCAGAGCAAGGTGGAGATAAATGGGTTGTAAACGGCATATTAGAAGTTACCGCTGAGGGTCAAATTAATATTAATGGGACACCACTGACAAGGATGGCTGTACAAGCTGATAGCACTGCTGCAGATATAACAGCACTTAAAGCTGATTTTAATGCCCTACTTACAAAACTTAAAAATGCAGGACTTATGGCAGCAAATTAACAAGAGGAATAAGTTGGAGGTGAGTGTATGGTTATTTCATTTGAAGAAGCTAAATTATATTTAAGAGTTGATGGTAACGAGGAAGATACACTCATCACCAATTTTATTCTCGCAGCTGAGGAGATCTGCGAAGGAATACTTAGATTTCCATTAACAGACTTTACTGAATTACCGGAAACAGTAAGGCAGGCTATTTTATTTGCTGTGGTTAATATGTATGAACAGCGTGAAACCTTTGAGGTAAAAGTAGTTATTGATACTATGACAAGACTACTGTTTGCTTATCGTAATGAAAGTTGGTGATGGAATGGCAGCTAGTGAGTTAAGACATAGAATAACATTTCAAAATTTCACTACAGTAGTAAATGAAAATGGATTTGAAGTTGAAGATTGGGAGGATTATAAAACAGTTTGGGCGTCAGTTTCTAATTTAACTGGTAGAGAATATTATGAGGCATCAGCTGTGCAGGCAGAGGAAACTGTAAAGTTTACTATAAGATATTTGTCCAGTATAACTACTGATATGAGAATATTATTTAAAGGCAAACAGTATAACATTATTTCTATAGATAACATCAAATATGGAAATAAATATATAGAAATAAAAGCCATGGAGGTGGACAGCAGTGGCTGATCTAGAGCTTACAGGTGTTGATGAGATATTAAATAAACTTAATCAAATGGGTACAAATATTAGTAGGCTGGAAAGCAAAGCACTAAAAAATGCTGCAGAA
>JARDZI010000300.1 GCA_029240935.1 Clostridiales bacterium | reverse complement strand
AACACAACCTTCTTAATGTAATCTGCAACCTCTCCTGCTTCTCCTGCTATACCCATTGCTCCAAGGCATAGATTTTCATTATTAATTTCAAACTGTGATGCAGTTCTTTTCATCTCTAGCTGATATTCTTCAAAAGTCATAAAATCCCTCCTAAATAAAAAAATCTAAAGAACACAATTAATTTATAAATAAAAGCCTTTAAAAATATAACATCTTACACAAAATACTAAATGCTACTTATAAGCATTATTATATAAATAAATAAAATGCTATTGCAATAATAGTTGAAATAAACCCACTAGTAAAGTTAACCACATCATTGTTTATAAACCTAATTCCACTCATATGAGTTGTGTTGCTTCCATGGTGAAGCTTTTTTTCTGTATATTTACCACAAACAGTGCATACATATTTTGCCTGTATGGTTGAACCAATTAAACTATCAACTAATGAGCCAATAAAACCACATATGGAGCATAATATAAAAAGCTTCAAGCAGCTCATACTAATACCATACTGCAATACATATCCCATTGATAAAATCACACCAATGAATCCAGCTCCTAAAACTGAGGCTATAATTCCTAGTAAGCTAACCCCTCCTGACATTCCTCTTTCTATTTTCTTAAAGGTTATGATCGATATTGGATTTGCTCGGCTTAAAACTCCTAGCTCTGAAGCCCAGGTATCAGCATTTGCTGCGGCGAATGCAGTTGCATATGCTAATATAAAAACATGATTTTTAGTTATATAAAAAATAAAAGCAAATATAAAACCTAATAATCCATTTGCTATAACCTGTGCATAGTCACGCTTTCCACCCTTTTCATTTATATCCTCAAGAGTCTTTTTAAATCCCTTTTTATATTTGGTTAACATACTAGATGAAATGAAAAAAGCCACCAGGATAGCTGAGAAAAATACTCCTCCAAAATAATAAAGAGAGGTTCCTAAAATAACCGCTGAAATTGCTCCACTTAAGGATAATGATTCCTTCTTGTACCCTGCAAATGCAATAATAAAACTAAATAAAAAACCTATTACTATATTCCACATTTAGTTACACTTCCTTTTCTAACCTCCACTATGAATGCTACCCCTCCTGCAATTACCTAATCAAAGTATAAATGTAGGTCGTTAACAAGGGAACACTTAAATTATCAAGCCCCCATGGAGAAACCATCTCAATAATCGTTGCCCCTAATGCCAAAACAACACTAATTGGGAAGGCATTAATTGGACTATATATTTTTAAAACAATGAATGCAACAAAAAAAGAAAATATAAACATTGCACAGGTTCCTGAAAGGGTTTTAGTGCTATTCCCAATCTTAAATGAGTGCTTTGTATATTTAGTACCAAATACAGCAGCAAAACCATCACCATACCCCATTATAAGGACTCCTAGCCCTCCAATATAGGGATGACTTCCCTTGCTAAAGGTAATAATAGTTAGAATCAGAAGTGAAACAGCAAAATAAACTGTCCCTAAATCTTTTTTATTTCTTTCTCCCTCCATAACCTTAAATATATTTTTTCTATAAGCAATATAGTTTATAACAACAAAGCAGCTTGGAGCAACTGCAGCATAAAATGGATTGTTAAAAAATATCATGGCAATTATCCACCAATTTGAAACACCAATATGCACTAATTTCCTACTGCCCTCACCAGAAATCAGTTTCTGCTTTGTAAGAATTGTAGAAATACCAATTATTGAGAATGTAAATACAAAAGAAACTATTATGCCAATAATATTTATCATATTTTCTATCACACCTTTTTCCTTAATCAATTAAGTATTATACACATAAAAAAATTTTACCATATAACACTTAATTAATGAAGTATGAGATTATAAACATAGCAGTGTATAAACTAAAATACACTGCTATACTAAACTTATTCCTTTAAAATAACTTAAATTTCTTATGATTTCTTTCCAAATCTATTATTTTTTATCCAATCCTTTGCAAAATCAACTCCTGCTTTCAAATCAAATAATCTACATTCTGCATTTCCAATCTTACCAATAGTAACAGTACAGGTTTCTTCAAATGCTTTACCTAGCTTCTCAAAATCTTCATCTGAATTATAATTAAAGTCTTCAAACCACTTCCAAACTCTTTTTTTATCTTCAATTATTGCTGCTCCCATTCTTTTCCTTGGCATTCTATCGTTTAATGCCTCAGCAAGATGAAAGCTTGTACAAGAATCATATCCAACACCTAATAAAAGTACTTTAGCATTTAAATAATACATTTTCCCTAATGGAGACTTCATTCCAAATTGAGGTGTCAACTGATGGTTACCTGTAATTTCATCGGCAAATTTACCTAATGCTGCAAAGGATACCTGTGGATGGTTGGACCTTATAACCTGTGGTAAAGTCCTAAATAATTCCGCAATACATCCCATGCCCCTAGTTGGTGTAAGTTTCACATCAAATGCTGGCATATTCTCATATATAATTGGTATCCATTCCTTAGGAACAGGAGGGTTCTCCCATTCTGTAGGATCTGATATATCTCCACTATGAGCTGGCATAACTAAGGTTCCATTTTCCCCAACTGCTTGCTTTAGAGCCATTACAGCTGCCTGTGATCCTCCACAAACCCAGCCAATACTTGACAGGGAGGAATGTACTAATAGAACCTCTCCACCTTTAATCCCAAGCTTTATTAAATCATTATATATTGTATCAACAGTATTTACCTTTTGAGTTAATTCAATTACCTTCTGCTCACTCATAATATTTATCCCCTTTTAATCAATTTGTTTCTCAAAAATAAGTTCAATATATCTCTCATGGGAAGAACGATCAAAAATTTGCATTAACCGCCAGCCATCTTTTGCATGAACCTCAATAATATCATAATAATCTTCTTTAGGTTTCATGAAAAATTTTCCAGTCTTAATTCTAACAAACTTGTATCTATACATTGTATCCCCCTTAAAGTATTCAAGTCCTTTCTTATACAATTATCTCTTGACTCTACTCACTTAATGCTTCCAAAACAATTTGTGGTATGACCTTAGCTCTAACATCATGTCTATATTGCATTTCTTCAGCAGTTCTTCCACAATATAATGATTTCTTATTCATTGAATTATCTGAAATGCTAAATACTGCACCTGCAGCAATACCAGCTAATTCTGTTGCCTTAAAAAAAGCTGCTGTTTCCATTTCAATTGTATTACATCCCAATCCAATAATTTCATCTATATGGGAGAACTGAGCAAATATAGTATCAACACTGAAGTTTTTTCCAAAATGCCATTTAACATTATTTTCGATACAGACTTTATCAGTAATAGAATTTATTTTTTTTGTTAGTTGTTCATTAGGGTAAATTGCTTGTCCAAACATATCATTACCCTTTAGATGAACATTAGTAAGATATCTGCAAACCACATCACCACAAACCGAATATTCAGGAATAACTATATCTCCAATGTCCATATTAACATCAAGAGCACCTGCTGAACCAATAAAGATAGCTTTTTTACAAGGAGTGCATCCTAAAGCTAATGCTGTATCTACAATAACTGGTGCACCTATCCCTGTTCTAATATATGTAAATCTAAACTCACCCATATTCATATTCCAAATCTTCCTATTCTCACAATCGAGGGTTTTATCAATCTCTGCCCCAAAATTAATAAAAACATCAGGTTGCCACCATGGTGCAACAATAACATGTTCATTTATCTGTTCCGGTTCACAATTAAAAACATTTATGCAAATATCATCTGGCTTTGTTCCAAAGCGTTCATTTCCTTGTAATAACCAATCATAAATCATATATATCTCCTAACAATATTATAATATCTTTTCACAAAAGACTAAATTATATAATCTAAAATAAAATTTTATCTATCATTTAGATTTCAACTTTTACTTCCTATCAATGAAATCAACCCATTTGCCAAGGTTTCTCCCTAGGATAAATAATCATGACCACTTTTAAACTCTTCATAGTCTACCTTATATCCTTTTGATTTCAAAACATCCCTTAATTTTATATTTGTACCTATCATATCCTCCTTATGTTCAAGAACACCTACATTTATATAAAACTTTAGAGGTAATTTATCTATTGATTTAAATTGGGTACTTAACCAACAATCAGGCTCAAATCCTTCATAATCTTCTGGTTTGTACCAATAGGACCCAGATTGAGAAAGTACGTTTCCAAAGACTTCAGAATGTTTTAAGCCTAAATAAGCTGCAGTTAGTCCACCCATACTAATTCCTCCTATAATAGATTCATCTGCCTTGTTTGAAATACTATAATTAACTCTAACCCAGGGTAATAAATCCTTAACAATAAAATCCCCAAAGGTATCATTACAACTTAATTCTTCCTCCCTTGCTTTAGATGAATCAATAAATATTGTAACTATAGGTGGTATTTTTTCTTCAGCTATTAGATTATC
>JARDZI010000299.1 GCA_029240935.1 Clostridiales bacterium | reverse complement strand
TTTGATGGGTGTGGTTCCAAAGGACTCAGGGCAGGTCTTTTGGAATGGCACCGAGATAAAGCACTGCAAGGAGTTTTTCGCGCCGCCCAATGTGGCATACTCACCCCAAATTGCAAGGATGCTCAGCGATACTATAGGGGAAAATCTATTTCTTGGAAAAGATGCCAGTGAGGAGGAAATCAATAAAGCACTGCAGGACGCAGTGTTTGAAGATGATATTTCTGAAATGCAAGATGGGATTGATACACAGGCAGGCAGCTGTGGCAGCATGCTTTCAGGAGGTCAGCGGCAAAGACTTGCCTTGGCAAGAATGTTCATCCATGATGCTGAGGTATATATAATGGATGATAGCTCCAGCGCAATTGATATTGAAACGGAAAAGGAGTTCTGGTACCGTTTTAAGAAAAATATCTCTAAGAGGAAATTTGCCTGCATAGTCGCGTCCAACAAAAGACAGGTACTGCAGCTTGCAGATAGAATTATCTTTATGAAGGACGGACATATGGCAGACTGCGGAAAAGCAGAGGAGCTATCAAAACGCTGTGAAGAGTTTGCTAATATTTATGCGGGATAGCAGCTGAGGGTATGGTACCAGGGACAGAAGAAACCTTAGTTAGAGCAGTACGGTAAACCGTTAAAAAAATAGTTAATGAGCGTACGGTTTGTCCCTTTTTATCTTATAGACTGATCCATCCTTTAATATAAAAAGCTGCGGCATCTATGACCTAGCTTAAATGGGCTACTTAGCTGTAATAAATGCAGTACTAAAACAAAATAGGCTCTCACACCTTTAGCTATTGCTTAATACTTTCACAGCTAAGCGCCCTATTTACAACATTAAAAACCAGTGGCTTAATTCTATCTTCAATCATTTCAAAGTCTTGCAGTATATCTGGAAAAATTGAGTTATCTGTTTGAATAAGACAATTATTATCCTTTAGTCCAAAAGTAACTCCATAGGGATATTCATCATTATAGCTAACTACATTTAATGATAGAGCATTCAAGGTTCTTGCTACCGGAGCAACTAAGTTATCGTGATATTGCTTTAATATATTGTTATCTTCAGGACAGCCACCATGACCTATTATACCTACAGGTATATTTGACAGCGGAGAGGCAAAGTCTGGGTTCTTTAACCATCCAGCATAGGCAAGCTCGTTTAGCTTTTCGAATAAAATCATAAGCTTTGAGGGGATAGGCGAATAGTGTGGAACTACAAGAAAAATAGCATCAGACTTTAATATTTGTGTGTATAAATTGTTGAAGTCACTGTCATATATGCAATTGCTGCTTGTACTGCATTCTCCGCATAATATGCAGGAAGTAAGATTAAAATCAACTAAAGGAAGAATATTTATAGAAATATCTGAGCCATATTTTTTGCAAATTATATCTCCTATTAAAGCACACACCCTTGTTGAAGTACTTTTATCACCTAATAGTTTTGTGTTTGATGCAGATATACAAGTAATTTGCATGGTATCACTCCTTATTTTACATACTAATTTTAAAATAATCTTAATAATGTCAATTTTTAGTATATACTAATAAATAGAGCTAGTCCATAAAATGACATTTCTATTTTTTAAATATATATTAGTAATAATGTCTTATTATCTCATCAACAACAGCCAGAATTCTAGTGTAACGATTTATTTAAATTACACATAACATAAATTGTAGTATTAAATTTGGAGGCTGTTATGAATTATCAGCAATATCAATGCCCTTTTTTCAATAACTATTACTATGGATACAGAAATGATGCGAATATGCAGATGCAGTTTAATAGAGCAGTGGCGCATATAACTGGCGGACCGCTGGCACCTGGGATTCGTGGTACAGTAACTTTCACAGATGTAGAAGGTGGTACTGAGGTTTCTGTAGAGGTGAACGGACTCCCGCCATATAAGCCGGCATCGGGAGGAAACCCACCAGTTGGCCCTCATGGTTTTCATGTACACCAAAATGGTGACTGCAGCGTAGGTAATCCTTCAGACCCGTTCAAGTCTGCGGGAGAACACTGGAACCCAACCAATCAGCCACATGGAAATCATGCAGGAGATTTTCCTGTTCTTTTCTCAAATAACGGCTATGCAAGAATGACCTTCTTTACAAATAAGTTTAAGGCTTCACAGGTTATTGGAAAAGCTGTAATCATACATGAAAACCCAGATGACTATAGAACGCAGCCTGCTGGAGCAGGTGGCAAAAGATTAGCCTGCGGTGTTATTCAAGGGATGATGTAGTTTAATGAAAAATAAAAGTTACTCGATTTGATTTTTAATAAGAAGGCTGAATTATAAATTGTAGATTTACAGTTTATAATTCAGTTTTTTATTTTATAATAGTATACAGAACCATTTAAAATACAGCTGGAGGATATATTTATGTTATTTATGTTGATTGTCAAAGCCTCGAAGAATTCGGAGGCTGGAAATCTACCGAGTCCAGAGCTCATGGAAGCTATGACCAAGTACAATGAGGAATTAGTTAAGGCAGGGGTGCGGGTTATGGCTAAAGGACTACATCCAAGCTCAAATGGGATTCGCATTTCCTATCTAAGACCAGGTGAAGAGCCGGTGGTTACGGAGGGACCATTTACTGAAACTAAAGACTTGATTGCAGGGTTCATTCTCATTGAAGTGAAGTCTAGGGAAGAAGCCATAGAGTGGGCCATGAAGATGCCGGATCCGCAAGGATATGGGGAAGGTCAGATTGAATTACGTCAGGTGTATTAGGTGAATTTATATCTTCTTATCTTGTGGTAAGAAGATATTTTTATCATATGCGAATATATGTTCTAAATTGTGGCAATGCTTTAAATAGAAGCTTCTAAATCAACGATACCAAGAAAGAGGTATTAATCATGACAAACAATTCTATCAATAACATCCACGATAAAAGCTATAAAGATCTGTTTTCAAATAAAGAAACCTTCTTAAGCTTGCTGCAAACTTTTGTAAATAACTCTTGGGGAAATCAAATTAACAAAGAGGATTTAGTTTTAGTAAATAAATCATATGTACTGTCTGATTATGAGGAGATGGAATCTGACATTGTATATAAAGCAAGGCTGGGAAGAGAGGATGTTTACTTCTACATACTATTAGAATTTCAAAGCATTGTTGATTACAGGATGCCAATAAGATTATTGCTATATATGATAGAGATTTGGAGAGAAGTATTGAAAAATACTGAAAGCAAAAAGTTTAAAAGAAAATCTTTTAAACTACCTCCAATAATTCCTATAGTATTGTATAATGGAAATAACAAATGGACTGCAGCAAGGAGCTTAAAGGAAGTTATTAATCACAGCCAAATTTTTGGAGAAAATATTTTAGATTTCCAATATGAGTTAATAGATATTAATTCATATAATAAAGTAGAGCTCTATGAGAAGCAAAACATTACATCAGCTATATTTTTATTAGATCAAAATATAGATAGTATAGAATTTATAAATAGACTTAAAGATGTCGTTACAGGGTTTAATAGATTAACATTGAAAGAAAAGGATATGCTGAAGCACTGGCTTTTAAATACGGTTGCTGAAGAAGATAACTTTAAGGAGAACGTAGAGAAGATATTTAATGCAGATATCAAGGAGGTTGAGGAAATGACTTCTAATATTTCTAAGGGTTTAGAAAAACTAAAGCAAGAGGGAATAGAACAAGGGAAGCAAGCAGGTGAGTTAGCAAAGGCTATTGAAATAGCTGAGAGGCTGCTGCGAAAGGGCGATTCTATAGAAGAAGTAGCTGAGGTTACAGAGCTCTCCAAAGATAAGGTTCTTGAGATTAAGAATAGCCTTTTAAATAAATAATAATAACTCAAATATCAAGAAAAGATAAAGTAATAAAATTTTATCTTTACAAAGAGCTTTACCTGAGGAGCGATTTGCCCTATCAGGTAAAGCTATTATTATTTTTTGAATACAAAAGAATAATAATGTCTTATCGCCTCATCCACAATGCTATTCATATAAACATTCACATCAGGATGCGAAGCTTTAATTTCATTCAGCATCTTTGCGGTAGAATAGCGAAGCTTATAAAAGCGGTTTACGGTATGGGGTTCGCTGTCTACTGGTGGAGTGGCTGTGTTTGCTGCTGTTTTATTTTTTCTATTATCCGTTAATCCATTCGCTTTCGGAAACGTCTCACTAAACATAAAAGCCTTTGCATGAGCTTCAGCATCAGAAGCAACAGGGGCAGCTGCAGGAATTATTGAAGCAGGAATAGCTTGGACAGTTGCAGCGGTTTGCTCATCAGGCTTTGGAACAAAGCTAAAGGAAGCAAGAACTTTATCAGTTTTTACATCGCCCTCTGTAAAGCCGTCCTCATCTTCTTCATACGCGTCTAGGTACTGAATTTTCTTACCAGAAGTATTTTTTCTTGCCATGTTATATCACCTCCTTATAAATTATTGGCTGAAGATTATCAAATATTTATATACATAAATATGCACTTCGAGGCAATGGTTTCAGTTTTAATTCAAGTTTTATAATTAAATTTATAAATAGGGATATATTTGCATATTTATATCTTTTAATAGTTAAATTTATAAATATTTGCTTGAAAGTCAAGGGTTGTAAGGACTAATGAGAAAAAGTGAAATATGTGACATACTGTTGTACTTAAAATTACGTAGAAGATGATATAATGACAATATGTTCATATAAAAGGTTAAGGCTTTGGGAGTTATTGAACTTGATAATTTTATAGTTGAATCTTAAAGTAATATAAAAAGTACACAAAAGCTGTGGAGGGGTATATGAGAATAATAGTGCATAGAGGAAGCAATCAAATAGGAGGAACTATAATAGAGTTAAAAACAAAAAATAACCGGATAATTTTTGATGTTGGACAAGTTCTGCCTGATATAGATGATGCTGAAAAAGTTGAGATTTCTGAAAGACCTATTGTTTCAGGATTGTTTAAAGGAGAAAAGAAAGGTATTGATGCAGTATTTATTTCTCATGGACATGGAGATCATATTGGGTTATTACCTTTTGTAAATGATGATATACCTGTTTTCATGGGTGAAAAAACAGTAAATATATATAACAGGATCTCAAGATTTGTAGGTGAAGACGTTAATATAAAGCCAAAAGGATTTTTAAGACATGAAGAACCTATTGTCATAGGAGATTTTAAAATTATTCCGTTTTTGGTGGATCATTCTGCTTATGATTCTTATAGCTTTATAATATACGGTGATGATAAATGCGTTGTATATACTGGTGATATCCGAGAACATGGGAAAAAAGCTGTTTTAACAAAGTTATTTAGAGATAAACTACCTAAAAAAGTG
>JARDZI010000028.1 GCA_029240935.1 Clostridiales bacterium | reverse complement strand
ACCGTATACTTTGAACTTGTAGAGCTTTTGATATTTTTTAACAAGTGAAAGATATTTTTTCTTGTCATCCTTACCCTTAAATAGATCAACTTCGCTTATACTTCTTGCCATAATATGGTATATGGAATCATGAGTCTTTTCTCTTGCTTTTCGTGGCATATTAAAAACCTCCATTCACAGTTTGTTATTAGATTATTGCCTGTGAATGGAGGTTTTATTCAGTGCAAAACACTTAGTATGCGTCCCCTGTCTCTCTGTCTCTTCAGTGAAAACACTTAGTATGTGTCCCTAGTCTCCCTAGTCTTTGTTATCGTGGCACATTAGGTCTATTGCTACGGATAGTGAAAGAAGGAGAATATCATTCTGACCTGGGGCAGTGTCTATACCGTATGTGTCGCTGAAGGAAAACCACTCTTTAGAAACCCTAGCAATTGACCTGCCTTGGGTCAATACTTCATATTCATGATCAAGAAAATCTCCTTCAACCTCAAGAGGCATTCCTCCTATAACCTCAATGTTAAAACTGCATCTGAAAAATGTAAAAAGCTCTTTTTTAATAATAGCATACAGCTGACCATTTACATATATTTCGTAGGTTGGACTAAAGGTCATTAGTCTTTGTTTTATAAATACAATTTCCCTACCAGCCATATCGCAAAAGGACAACTTGTGTCCAAAGCTAAAAAGTTGTCCACTAACTGAGTACACTTCTCTTTCTTCCTCATCCCTTATTGTAAAACTATCTGTAAATGAAAAAAACTTCTGTTTTAATATGTAACGCATTTATTTTGCCCTCCCATATAAACATATATATATATTCTCATATTGTCATATTCTCATATTTTTCTTCATTTAGCAATAAATTAGTAGAACTCTAAGCACCTATGAGTTATTATATAAATATATGGCAAACTTTTTATTTGATAGTCCATTATTGTAAACTAGGAGGGAGAATAAATTTGAAAGAAAGTAATCCACATATACAGTATTTAAATCAAGGATATACAAACCCAAGGAAATCAAAAAGAAAAATTACTATTAAGAAAATACTATTTTGTATTTTAATATCCTTTATAGTAATATCTATTGGGATTTTTACTATTATTCCTGCATATATAACAGGGGATATGGTTAATATGCATGTTAACTTTAAAAAGTATTATTCCTCTGAAGACTATGGAGTTACTTCTAGGGAATTAACCCTTAAAACCTCAGATGGGATTAAGATTGTAGCCCATGAAGTCTATGTAGAAAAGCCTAAAGCAGTTGTAATATTTATTTCAGGTATACAAAACCCTTCAGTCACAGCCTTTTTTGATCATTCAAGATTATTAAAGGAAAATGGTTATGCCTCCATTCTTTATGAAATGAGAGCCCATGGGGAAAGTGAAGGGGATTTAATTAGTTTAGGATTAAAAGAACATTTAGATACACAAGCAGTTGTTGATTACATAAAAACCAACTCAGATTATAAAGATGTTCCCATAGTTGTTTATGGATTATCTATGGGAGCTGCTACAGCAATAAACTCTATTGGACAAATAGAGGAAATTGATGGACTTGTAAGTATATCTGCCTATTCCTCCTTTGAGGATGCATTTGCTGATAATATGGCAAACATGGGGGCTTCAAATTTTTTTTGTACAATTGAGAAACCATTTGTAAAGTTGTATCTTGGATTTAAATATGGTTTTGATGTATACAATATTAACCCCAAAAATGAGATCAAAAAACTAGGTTCTCGTCCGGCACTTATTATGCATACAAGAGAAGACTCCCAGGTACCATATAATAACTTCAAGAGAATTGTTGCAAATGCCCCGAATCATATAGAAACCTGGACAAGAGAAGGGGACTTTCACTTTTTTGTAAATGATGATCAGTTTGATAATCTAAAAACGGATCCTGAGTATTCAAACAGAATTATTGGCTTCTTAGATAAGAATTTTGGTAAATAGCATTCTTGCCCAACATAGATTAACATCAAGACTTGGGAGGTACACAATCCCATTTCCTTAGCGTAAATATTGTAACTCTCAGTTATAGAAGCTGAAGCTGTAAAATAGATAAAATAAAGGTGCCAACACATCAGACTCTACTTTTCTAATATCTGATGTAGTTGGTACCATTTTTGCCTTTTTTAATGCCTATGCAATTTTATTCCTTCTAAATCCAGTGCCCTTATAGCATCCTTTACATTTCTCTCAATTGCAAGGCTTGCATACTTGTCAACCAGTTTTTGGTCCTTTGGCTCATGGGTTAGGGACGCTGCTCCTCCGATACAACCACCGGGGCATGCCATACCTTCAATAAAGTTAAATGTATTTCTTCCTCCCTTTAGCATACGCAGTGCTTTATCTATTTCATCAATACCACTGCATGAAATTGGATTAAAGGATATGTTATCTATTCCTTCCTCCCTTAATACCTCCTCAACTGCTTCCTTTACTCCACCTGATCTAGCAAATACTCTTCCAAAATGGGAAGCATTGTCTAATGCTACATCTTCACATTCATCTACCACGATGCCATATGCATCAATCATGGCTTCCAACTCTTCAAATGTCATTACATAATCTACTGCATCACTTATATCCTTCTGCCTAGCCTCTTCCTTTTTGGCAGTACATGGTCCGATAAATACTATAACTGAATTAGGGTCTGTTTTTCTTATGAATCTGGATACTGCAATCATTGGGGATACCATTGTGGAAATATGAATAGAAAGGTCCCCAAAGCTTTTCTTCACATGTTCTACAAATGCGGGACAGCATGAAGTCATCATACAAGCTTCGCCATTCTTTCCGACCCTTTCTACAAATTCCAGCCCTTCATTGTAAGCAACAATATCAGCTCCAAGTGCTGCTTCTACCACATCCTTGAAGCCAATTTTTTTAATTGCATTTACAACCTGTCCCATGTTCCCATTATACTGAGTGGATATTGCAGGGGCGATAACAGCATATACATTCTTTGCTCCAGATACCTTTGATGCTTCCAGTGCCTTAACTACTGGAATAACTTCACTTCTGTCGTTTACTGCACCAAATGGGCATTGATATACGCAAGCCCCACAACTTGTACATTTAAGTCGGTTTATTGATACCTTTTTGTTTTCCTGAATTTCTATTGCTTTGCTTTTACATGCCTTTTTACATGGACGCATTACATCTGATATGGCGTTATAGGAGCATGCCTCACTGCATCTTCCACATTCTACACACTTTTCCTGATCAATAAAAGCCTTTCCCTGTACAACTAGTATGGCGTTTCGAGGGCATGCCTGTATACATCTATGTGCGAGACAGCCTCTACAGGCCTCGGTTACTCTGAATCTCTCTATTGGGCATTCATCACAGGCTAGTTCAATTATTTCAATAATTGGATCCTCTGCAGTTATTGGATCTGCAGCTACATCCACTCTTTCAGAAACAATCTCCCTTTCCTTATACACACAGCATCTTGTGATAGGCTTATCCCCTGGCAAAACTGCCTTAGGAATTTTATGACGTGTTGTTATAAACTCTCCTTTTGCAGCTCTTTCTATTATTTCTTTTAAAACTTTGTACTTAATTAACTGTACCTGACTTTCAAATTTTCGCATAGTCTCATACCTCTTCTATTTTTATTTAAAATTTGATATACTCATACTCCAGTATTATCAAAATCATAATTTACATACATATTCTATTTTATATCATTATAGAATATTTTCAATGTAAAAAAAAGGTGAAGGGTGCCAGACTCGTGACAAGTGACAAGTTGAAAAACTTGTCACTCGTCACGAGCCTGGCACCTTTAAAATAGAATAACCAGCCTCCTTTCTCAAGGAGGCTGGTTATTCTATTTTTTCATAGTAACAGTTTTAAAGTCTACTTCTTGCCATTACTACCCTTAGTACTTTTTGTTTCACTCTTGTTATCACTTTTTTCCTTAATATCTGCTTTTCCAATATTATTGTTTTGGTTTCCTTCGTTCTTTAATTCATTCTTACTGTCTTTATCCTCATCTTGAGCATTGTCCTCTACTGTGCTATCCTTTTGTTGAATGCTGGTTGTATCTTTGTTTTCACTTGGTTTTTCATTTTTATTTTTACTTTCAGCTACAGGCTTATTACCTTCCTTCTTACTAGTAGCTTTTACACTAGTACTCTGTACTTGTTTAGCAGTATTCTGACTATCATTAACAGCCTGTGTGGTTGTAGCTTGAGTTACATCTTCATCAGCAGTATTTTCGACCACTTCCTCGGTTGTTTCTTCTCCAGTTTCATCTTCATCTGTTACTTCTTCGTCCCCCGCTGTATCTTCTGCTACTTCCAATTTTTTATTCATATTGGATGGATGGATACCAAGCTCCTTTGCTATATTTCCTATTCCCTTTCCTTCTCCTATCATAGCCGCAATTTCTTCAACTGATTTTCCACTTAGCTCTGATAATGCTACAGTATGAGCTATATTCCCAAAACCCATTCCTTCTTCTCGAAGAGTTTTTACAACCTCTAGGTCTAAATTTCTTACAACATTAGCTGTATAACTTACCTCAGTAGTTTTTTCCTCTACCTGCTCCTGCTGTTCCGTATCTAAATTTTCTTCGATACTCTCATCCACTTCAGCTGTATCTTCCAATTCCTGACTCAATTCCTCTTTAACCTCTTCAGTGGTACTTTCGTCAGTTGCTACTTCTATAACCTTGTCCTCTGCTTTATCTAGTATTTCTATGTAATCCTCCATTGCAGTTTTAACAAATTCGTTTTTTTCTTCCTCAGTCATTTCTTTAGCCTCTGCCAGGCGTTCCTGAGCAAATTTAAGGAGCAATTCTGCTTCCTTCTCAGAATTTGTTGTAAATGCAAGCTGTAAATCCTCAAATAACTTATCTACTGAATACAGTATGCTGTCAGGTGTTATTCCTGCATCCTCTGTTTGTTCTTCCCCCTGCTCTACCACTTGTCCTTCCACTGAAGCAAATGCAATAGTGTTAAATCCAAGCATACTCATAATAATTAATGAAACCAAAAATCTCTTCATTTCTTTACCTCCCTATTTCTATTACTCAAAATCCGATAGGACTTGTTAAAGGAGTTTTATACTAAAAATAAAAAAGCTATTCCGAAGAATAACTTTAAGAAGCAAATCTAGTATTGCTCTCTTCGGCAACTGGCTGGCATAATTGCACCTCTGCAAAATTAGCCCCTTTAGCTTTGCGTCACTGGATTTCCCCAGATTTGCCTTTATCGAATTTTAATTATTATCAATATTCTACTACTCCCCCTACTGCTTGTCAACACAAAGTAATAAACCCTAGAGGTAAACAGTGTTCGCCCCTACATTTCAACCAAAGGTAACAGCAAAGGCTGTCACCTTTATATCCTATTTACAAAAGCCTCTTTTTCTTGAAGCCTCTATAAGGGAAATAATTGCCTTCTCCAGTTCTCTTCTTGGACATGCAATCTGGAGTCTAGTAAAGCCGGAGCCTTCTTTCCCATAGCTGCAGCCTTCCTCCATATGAAACTTTGCATCCTCAAGCAAGAAATCCATTGTATCCTTATCAGAAAGTCCAAGTCCATTCAAATCTATCCAGTTAATATAAGCGCCCTGGTGTAGGTTTATTTTTATCTGTGGAAGATTCTCTGATATCTTCCTTCTTACATAAACAGAATTTTCCCATACATATTCATTCATTGCCCTAATCCAGTCTGCACCCTGAGCACTGTATGCTCCTAGAACAGCAGCATGAACAAGGGGGTCAAGGCTGCCGTAGTGGTCAATATATCTTTGGTTTATAAATTTATCTCTTAAAGCTTGATTTGGAATAATAATGTTAGCATGGTTTATCCCTGTAAATCCAAAGGACTTTCCAAGAGATGTAGCAACAATGCAGTTATCCGCTGCTCCTGGTATCTCACTGTAGGGTACTGTATTGTTTCCATTATATGTGGTCTCTGCAAAAATTTCATCAGAAAAAACCACAACATTATATTTTTTAGCCAGCCTTGCAACTTCTCCAAGCTCTTTTTCCTTCCATACCTGTCCTATTGGATTGTGAGGATTGCAAAGTACCAATAACTTGTTTTCAGGCAAAGCCATGGCTCTTTCCAAACCCTCAAGGTCCATTTCATAATAGGGTACCTGGTTTTTCTCTGATGCTGAAATATACTTTAATGGGTTATAACAGGTTCCCTTATTATTTCTTAATGCAGCCTGTTCATATCTATAATAGATAGGTGGCTGTACAATTATACTTTCATTTTCATTTAAGAGAAAATGTATAGCAGTAGTAAGTGAGTGAATTGTCCCCAGTGTAGGTACTATCCAATCCTCCTGTATATCCCATTTTCTCATGTTTTTCATCCACCACATAACTGCCTGATTATATTGCATATCCTGAATTGTATATCCAAAGAGCCCATTTCTGGCTCTTTCTATTACAGAATCTATTACAACTGGAGCAGTGGGAAAATCAAACTCTGTTCCAGCAAAGCTTATTAGCCCCTTAGCTTTGATATTCTCAGGAGTCAGATTATATTTCATATTTCCAATGTCTTCTCTATTTACAAGAATATCGAAATTATAGCACTTTTCTTTCACCATAAGACTCCTCTTTCATTTGAAATATTCCTTCTATTTCTACTGTTACATCCATAGGAAGCTGGTTCGTTCCCACAGCCGTTCTTACATGCCTGCCTGCTTCTCCAAAAATATCATATAAAAGCTGGGATGCACTATTAGCAACGATATGCTGTTCAAGAAAACCTACCTCACTATTTACAAAGCACTGTATTCGAAGGACCTCCTTAATTTTATCAAGCTCTCCCACATAATCCTTTATGGAAGCCAACATATTAACAATACATAGCCTTGCAGCCTCCTTGGCATATTCTATACTTCTCTCTTTTCCAACCTTTCCAGTATAAACAGGTTTCCCATTAATTGAAGGAATTTGCCCTGATACAAATAAAAGATTTCCACTCACTTTAACAGGAACATACATTGCCCCTGGCTTCATATTTTCGGGGAGCATTATATTAAGCTCCTTAATTCTATTTTCAATCAACATACTTATACTCCTCCTACTAACAACATAGCTCCAATATAACTTGTGCATATAATTCTGCACAGGTTATAAGCTCTTTAACCTCTGCAAATTCATTTGCTCCATGAACATTGTATTCCTTCCCAGACATAGCTGCTCCAAAAGCAACTCCATTCTGAAGTCTATGGACATAGGTTCCTCCACCAATAGCTACACAGTTTCCTTCTCTCCCAGTAACCTCTTTATAGCATTTCAACAAAGTTTTTACAAGTATTGAATCCTCAGGTACATAATGAGGAGGGTACATACTGCCAGCCTCAAACCTGAGTCCTGCCTGGCTACAGTTTCTCTCTAGTACGTCCCTCATGTTTTCAGAGTTAGCACACAAAGGACACCTGCTGTCAAACACTGCCCTAAAGCCTCTAGGTCCATAATCTATCATATTGAGGCTTATAGACAACTCTCCTGAAATTTCATCCCTCATTTTTATTCCTGCAGCCTCTCCTGCCCAGTCACCATGGGGGAACAGACTACCTAGAGCCTTTAAGCTTTTATAGCTATTACTCTCCTGAAAGGGCAGAGAAGTCAGCAGCCCAATAATTCCTGTAACACTATTATTTGCCTTCTGTGGTGAAGCAGCATGTCCAGTTTCACCTATTACCTCAATATGTATGTAATCATTGTATTCTTCAACTATATAATGGAGGTCTGTCAGCTTTTCCACATTTGTGCAACTCTCCTCAATCTGGATTTTAGAAAGTCCAAATACATCTGCATAAGCCCTTCCAGGTACTACGTTCTGTTTATCTCCTCCATTAATCCTTAAAACACCTGATATTAAAGCATCGTCCTTATATTCTGCTGTAATTGCTCCTCCAAGTCCTCCCTTTTCCAGGTTTATAACTGGAAACTCTGCATCAGGTGAAACAGACATAGGAGCTTCACCTTCATATTTATAGTAATAGCTTAAATCACTGCTTCCACATTCCTCGTCTGCTCCCAAAATAAGCCTTACATTTTTATTTAACGGTATATTTAAATCCTTTATGGCCTTCATGGCATAAAGTGCTGCTACTGCAGGCCCCTTATCATCTATAGCTCCCCTGCCATACAGCCTTCCATTAATAACAACTGGTTTGTATGCCTCTGTAATGCTCCACCCTTCTCCCTCAGGTACAACATCCAGATGTGCCAGTATATCCAGTTGTTTTTCCTTTTCATTAAAATCTATTGCTAAAACATAATTATCATAATTTGTTACAGAAAAGCCCATACTGCCAGCCATTTTCTCCGATTCTTCCAGCACCCCTGCAGGACCCTGACCGTATGGCATTCCATCCATAGATGCTTCTCTTACACTTCTTATTCTGATAAGTCTGCAAATATCCTGTATCATCTCTTCACTGTGTTTTTTAAAGTATTCCTTAATCTCGCTTTTATACATAATTCCCTCCTGTATATACTTTGGTGTCATTGTCCCCATTTATTGTTCCTTAAAATTCTCCACCTCTGTGACAAGCAAGGAAGTGTCCCTTCTTGATTTCAATCAACTCAGGCCTTATCTCTCTGCAGATGTCCAAAACTAGTCCACACCTTCCACAGAAACAGCAGCCAGGTTTTGGATTTATAGGGCTTGCTATTTCTCCCTCAAGTATGTTATGATTCCTCTGCATTTCATATAAGGGATCAGCTTCCGGTGCTGCTGCAAGCAGTCCATTAGTATATGGATGCATAGGGTTTGAAAACAGTTCTTCTGTTTCAGCCTTTTCAACCAGGTTTCCTAGATACATAACTGCTGTATCATCAGATATATGTCTTACCATGTTTAAATCATGGGCAATAAACAGGTATGTCAGCCCTAGTTCTTTCTGCAGCTTCATTAACAGGTTTATTATCTGTGCTTGTATGGATACATCCAGTGCTGATATTGCCTCATCGCATATTATAAAGCTTGGTTCTACTGCCAATGCTCTTGCAATTCCTACTCTTTGTCTTTGTCCCCCAGAAAATTCGTGGGGAAAACGGTTTATATGCTCCTTCTGGAGCCCAACCATTTTTAAAAGCTCATGAATTCTTTTCTCTCTTTGCTCTTTGCTGTTATAGAGCTTGTGTATGTCAAGACCTTCTCCAATAATTGATCCTACAGTTTTTCTTGGATCTAAACTAGCATATGGATCCTGAAATATCATCTGCATTTCCTTGGCTAGAGCAAATTTTTCCTTTTTATTTATGTTCAATATATCTTTTCCCTTAAAAAGCACCTGCCCTCCATCTGCATTGTATATTTTTATTATTGTTCTCCCTGCAGTTGTTTTACCACAGCCTGATTCTCCTACAAGGCCTAACGTTTTTCCTCTTTCTATATTAAAGCTCACATCGTCTACTGCTTTCAGTACCTGTTTTCTTCCAACATTGAAATATTTTTTTAATCCTATAACCTGTAAAAGAAGTTCTGCCATTACACTCTTCCCTCCCTATTAATCAAGAGCACCGACCTGAGATTTAAATACAGGTCTGTTTATATTTGGTGCTCTTTGATCTAACAGCCAGCAGGCTGCGCTGTGTTCCCCATTAATGCTAACCTTCTCTGGCTGTTCTTTTTTACATATTCCCATACAATAACTGCAGCGTGCTGCAAAGCTACAACCTATAGGAGGAGCAAACAAATCAGGTGGACTTCCAGGAATGGTCTCAAGAAATTTGCTTTTATCAATTCTATTTTTCCCTGGCATACTGGAAAGAAGTCCCCATGTATATGGATGCATAGGATTATAGAAAATTTCATTTGAACTCCCTGTCTCAACTATTTTTCCTGCATACATAACACAAATTCTTTGTGCCATCCTTGCCACAACTCCTAAATCGTGGGTAATAAGTACTATAGATGTATCCATTTCATCCTTAAGCTTATTCATTAGTTCCAGTATCTGTGATTGAGTTGTAACATCCAGTGCAGTTGTAGGTTCGTCAGCAAATAGTATCTTTGGGCTGCAGGTAAGATTCATAGCAATCATTACACGCTGGCGCATTCCTCCTGAAAGCTGGTGAGGATATCTGTTCATGCTTTTGTCAGGATTAGATATACCAACCTTGGAAAGCATGCTAATAGCCCTTTTTTCTGCCTCTACTCTGGTGATTTTTTCATGTTTCAGCATTCCCTCAATAATTAACTTGCCTATTTTCATGGTTGGATCAAGACATGTCATTGGGTCCTGAAATATCATTGCCATTTCCTTACCCCTTAGCTTCTGCATCTCTTTTGCCTTATAATTTGTTATATCTTTTCCATTGAATATAATACTTCCACTCTTTAGCCTTCCAGGTGGTGAAGGTATAAGCTTCATTACATTTTGTATTGTAACGCTTTTCCCACAGCCTGATTCTCCAACCAGAGCAAGAGTTTCCTTTGAATTTACATATAGTGAGACTCCACGAACTGCCTGTACTTCACCTGCATATGTATCAAAAGAAAAATACAAATCCTTTATTTCTAACAGCTTATTATCCATAATGGTCCCTCCTAAGTACGCAGCTTTGGATCTAGGGCATCCCTCAATCCATCACCAAAGATGTTAAAGGAAAGCATGGTTATTGATATAAATATTGCTGGAATCAACAGCTGGGTAGGGAAAACTCTAAATGCTGCCACTCCAGAATTAGCAAGTTGTCCCCAGCTCGGTGTTGGTGGAGCAATCCCAAGGCCTATAAAGCTCAGGTAGGCCTCCTGAAAAATCGCTCCAGGTACTGCCATCGTCATACTAACTATTACGATTCCCAGTGTGTTGGGAATAAGATGGTCAAATATAAGCCTGCTAGCAGAAGCTCCCAATACTTTAGAGCCAAGTATAAACTCTCTTTCCTTTAGCTGAAGCACAAGACCTCTTACACTTCTTGCAGTTCCCATCCATCCTGTAATAGCAAATGCAAAAATCAATGCTGTCGGTCCACTTCCTATATAAAGCATAATAAGTATCATGTATATCATTGAAGGCACACACATAATAATGTCAATAAATCTCATTATAATCATATCAAGCTTTCCGCCAAAAAATCCGGAAATACCACCGATTACTATTCCTATAATACTAGGGATTACAGATCCAAATATCCCCATTGCCATGGATACTCTGGCACCATACCACATACGTACCCATAAATCTCTCCCTAATGAATCCGTACCAAATAAGTGTTCTCTGGAGGGTGCAGCATTTATATTGCTGAGGTTCTGGGATGAATAGCTATATTCTGAGAATATAGGTACTATTACAGAAAGCAAAATAATGGCTACTATAACGATAAATCCCACCATTGCAACTTTGTTTTTTATCAATCTTCTTTTTACATCAGACCAGTAGCTTATGCTTGGGCGTGCAATAACCTCAAGCTCACTGCCATCATTACCAATTATCTCAAAATCCATATCCTTCATTGCTCACCCTCCTACTTAGAAAGTCTTATTCTTGGGTCAACAAAGCCATAAGCTATATCCACAAGAAAGTTTGCTGCCACCATAAAGGTTCCATAGAATACAGTTAAACCCATTGTCATTGTATAATCAAGTCCTTTAATTGAATTTACAAAATGCTGTCCTAGACCTGGTATGGCAAAAATCTGTTCTATTACGAAGGTTCCCATCAATATACTGGCAACCATAGGTCCCAGCATTGTAACAATTGGAACCAGTGAATTTTTTATTTCATGACTCCATATAATTCTAAGCTCAGACAAACCCTTTGCTCTTTCAACTTTTATATAATCCTGGCTTAAAACCTCCAGCATACTAGCCCTCATAACTCTGGTCAAACTAGCCATAAGAGAAAGAGAAAGGGCTACGCAGGGCAAAATAGTGTAGGTAATATCTTTCCACTGAGCAATAGGCAATACCTTAAGCTTTATAGAAAAAATATATTGTAAAAAGCTTCCCATAATAAAACTAGGAATAGAAACCCCTATTACAGCCACAAGTACACAAAAATAATCTGCTGCCTTCCCACGCTTTATAGCAGAAATAATACCTAGAAGCAATCCTACAGGAAGTGCTATAGCTAATGAACGAAGCCCTAGGTCTGCAGATACAGGAAAGCTTTGGGCAATTATACTGTTAACCGTACGGTTTGTATATTTTAAGGAATACCCCATGTCTCCCTTAATTAAGTTTCCCATGTAGGTTAAATACTGTTGGCTAAGTGGCTTGTCCATACCATAATAGCTAATCATTTTTTGTTCCATCTCTTTAGTTAATATTTTTTCTGACTGAAAGGGATTGCCTGGCAGGGTTCTTAACAGAAAAAAAGATACCGTAGCAAGCATCCAGACGGTTATTACTGAAATGAGCATCCTTTTAATTATGTATCGTGACACCTTCATCACCCCATCTTGAAGTTAAATATAGGCAAAGTCAGCATTAACCTTACAAGAACTCTGCCTATATTTTGATTATTTATTTTTCAATGTAAGAATATATAAACTCTATACTTCCAGTTTCCTGTCCATAGTGAAGGCCTTTTACATAGTCCTGGCATAAATATGCTGTTCCTGGAAGCCACAAAGGAGCTACCGAACCTGAACTAAGAAGCAACTGCTCAGCTTCTGCCATCTTATTTAGTTTAATGCCCATATCTGTTTCATTTGATACCTGTTTCATAAGATTTGTAAACTCTTCATTATTCCAGTTAGCATAATTGTTTGCGTTTCCTATCATTGAGCCTGTCAGGTCATCTATTGGATTTACATTAGTACTTGAGCTCACTAAGAAAATATCAAATTCTCCCGACAAAAGTGCTCCTATAGCCTGTGGTACTGGTAGAATGCTTATTTTAACCTCTAACCCTAACTTTGACTTCCATTGCTCCTGAATAGCTTCTGCCATAGCTTTATGAGCAGCAGAATCCATGCAAACATAGGTTATTTCAGGAATATCAGCTGCTGAGGAAACTCCAAGCTCCTTAAGTGCCTTAGCAAGATATTCATTAGCTTTGTCTGTATCTCCCTTTTCAGGTATTCCAGCTGCTGCCTTGTAGCTGTCAGCCACAGACTTTCCATCATAGTTAACATTTGGATCTATTATACGATCTGCAACCTTAGTTCCAGGTGCACAAATTGCATCAACTATAGCTTTTCTATCAACTGCATAGCTTAATGCAAGTCTAAGATTCTCATTATTTAAAGCCTTTCCATCTCCATTTCTGAACACCAGCCTCTGTAGGGTTCCACCGCTTTTATTTTTATAATCAGGATAATTTGAGGTCTGTGTTTTAGATATGGAATATATCCCATCTATCTCCCCTAAATCATACATTCCTACACGGGTATTCTCGTCTGTTACTATAAGCTCTGTAACCTTGGTTAAAGATATTTTATCCTTATTCCAATAATTATCATTTTTCTCCATTACCACCTGTGAACCCTGTGTCCATTCACTCAATACAAACGGTCCGCAGCCTATGTACTTATCAGCCGATGAACCATAATTTGCGCCATGTTGGGTTACATAGTCCTCCCGGATTGGATAATAATTTATTCCTCTTGCCAAAATTTCCAGGAAGAATGGATTATTTTTAGCTAAGGTTATTACTAGGGTTTTATCATCCTCAGCTTTTATACCTACCTTTGATTTATCAGTAATTTCTCCATTATAGTAAGCTTGAGCATTTAATATGGAATCAAAGCTTTCTACCTGTGAGGAACCTGTTGCTGGGTCTAGAGTTCTGAAAAAGGAATAAACAAAATCCCCTGCAGTAACAGGCTCTCCATCAGACCATTTTGCATCTCTAAGGTGGAAGGTATAAACTATTCCATCCTCTGATACATCATAGTCTTCTGCCATTCCCATCTGAATTTCATCATTGTAGCTTCGTACAAGTGATTCATTTGTCGCATAAAAAACAATTGCTGACATTTCATCATTTCCAAGGGAAACATCCAGGGTAGTTACATCATTAGAACCTGCAAATGTAAACTCCTGAACTGCATCCTTATTCTTTTCAGTGTCATTTTGTCCTGTGGTTGTTCCACATCCTGTTAGTAAGCCGACAGTCATTAAAACAGTCAAAAGCAAGGCACATAACTTTCTCATAATACACCTCCATAAATAATTACTGGTTTGTCTACTGAACATTTCAGTAACCTTATTAACATTATATATAACTTGTTAGGTAAATGCAATACTTTTTGAACTTACTTTTTTATATTTCCAAATCCTTTTTCAAGTATGCTTTTGCTAAATCAATATCCTTTTCCATTAAAGCCCTAGTGATTTCCTTATGATAGTTAACTACTGAAATGCCTTTTTTAAGGGAATACAACAGAGTAAGATTTCTTGAAACCATCCCCAAAAGTTTCTCTACAATTTCTGCTAAAACCTTATTGTCTGTAGCATTGGCCAGATTCTGATGAAAGGAGGTATTTCTCATTACATCCGTCTCTTCTGCAGTTGATTGTAATATTGCCAGAATTCTTTCCTTAGTTGCCTTTTCTGCCAGTATCTCCAGTACAACACATTCATTAACATAACGAAGGTGCTGTATTTGTTTATATTCCTTTTCTGATAGGGTGGCAATAAGATATCCCTTCCTAGGATAGCTGATTAAAATTCCTTCCCTGCAAAGACGGTGCAGTGCTTCCCTTACCGGTGCCTTGCTGACACCATATCTTTCAGCCATAGCATTTTCGTTAATAAACTCATTGCTGCTAAAGGCCAAGCTGTTTAAATCCCTTTTAATTTCACAATATACCTTTTCAGAAAGTGTCATATTATTTTAACTCCCTTCATATGTTTGATTTTACTAGAAATCATTGCTATAATGGTGTTAATTTCGAACTGGAGGTGCATCAATGATCGAGAAAAAAACCGAAGAAATTCTTAATTCTATCCGTTCAGAAATTCTCAATGGAAGCTTCCAAAGAGGAGAACTTGTACTAGAACAGCGTATTGCAGAAAAATATTCTATCAGCAAATTAACTGCCCGTGAAATTCTTCAAAAGCTATGTCATGAAAAATATCTTATTAGCTTTCCAAGAAAGGGGTACTTAATATATGAGATTACTCCTGAGGAATGTAAAAAAATCCAGCAGGTACGCTATTATATAGAATCCCTTTCCATAAAGCTTATCATTAAAAACACTTCGGATAATGACATACTAAGGCTGAAGGATGTGCTTGATGAAGCCACTGATTCATCCACACCCTATAGCAGCGTTAATTCCAAGTTTCATCTTTATATGGCTAAGCTTTCAGAAAACCAATATATTTACGATACCCTTTTCTCATTTATAGGGTATGTTGCGCGCTTTGCCAATACAAGCCCAGTTTTCAATGGATTTACCATAGAGGGTACCATGCACAACGAAATCATAGCTGCTCTTCTGAAAAGGGACTATGCAGAGACTATTGAATACCTGAGACAGGATTTACTGCTGTCGGAAGATGATATCTAGCACTTCACTTTCCGTTAACCTGCAGCTTTTTCAATCGAATACTTGGGCCTCCAATGCAGTAGCTTTTCAGCATTATTATAGGCTCTAAGTTTATATCCTTACCAATCTCCTCAATATTATTAAATAAATCTAAAATATTGCCGCAAATATTTAGTGCAGTAACAGCATACTCCTTCCTTCCCTTTTTGATCATGACTCCCCTGCATGGGATATTAAAATCCCCAGAGCCAATATTTATGGAATGGAATATGTCATAGGAATCTGTAATATAGATTCCCTCTTCCATATTTTGAAGAAGCTCATCAAGGTTTTTTTCTCCAGGCTCTATATAAATATTTTTAGGTATTACTAAAATATCTGTGGAAACAGCCCCGCTAAGCAGTGCCCGTCTTCCTGCATTGCCTGTAGCTTCAACTCCCAACTCCCAAGAGGTTTTAAGGTTATGCATAAGTCCTTCCAGTCTTCCACCAGAAACCAACTTTTGATCCTTTCCCCTGCTGCCCTCGCAATCAAAGGGATATATGTATCCTGTCTTAGGGTGAACAGGTGTGTCAGAAATATTCAATACATCAGCACCAATTTTTTCACCCAGCCTTCCACATAATGCTGAGGACCCCTCCATATATTTAACCCCACTGAAAAGCTGCCATAATGTAGTCATTATATTTACAACAACCCTTGAAGAAAGTACTGCAGAATAGTAGCCAGACTGAAAGCTCCTTATATCATATTGATTTTCCAGACTCTCCTTTATCCTATTTACAATAAAACCCTTGTCCAACCCATCAATGGCTGTAGAGGTAGTGAGGCAGGAAGCATTATACTCCTTTCTCCCACGCTGTGCCATTACAACGGTCTCAGCTTCATATACAGGATAGGAATAGGAAACTTTCACTCCCTTGCTGTTTAAAACATGCATACCAACTGTGGCAGCAGATATCTTTACTGTAGCCTTTGCTACGTCAGACTCTGATCTCAAAATCTCATTCTCCAACGCAACTGCAGTATCTCTGAGAGTTTCCATGTTTTCATTGCTGGAGTCCTCAGGCCCATTGCCTGAATAGGCCCTATCCCTGGTATTTATTATATCCCTTTTACCTGTATTGGAACAGCTTCCATTTTCATATCCACGTAATATAACATCCCTTGCTGGTTCCTCAAGACTCTGGGTATATGCATAGCCTGTGCTCTCTCCTGAGGCACGCACAAATATTTCTGTAAGTGAGGAAGCTTCAGTGCTGATAACCTTTCCCTCTGATACCCCTACTGAAAATTTAGTATGCAGCTCTGCATTAACCTCAGCTTCCTTTATTTCTGAGGGGAGGTTCTGTAACAACCTCTCATAATCTACTAATTCAAACATAAAATCTCTACCTCCCTTCTCCTCCAATGTTCATACTGGAAATACGCATTCTAGGCTGAAAGCTTGTAGTACAACAAAGCCCGGAAACAGCACCACAAAAGCCGCCTTTCTCTGGTACAAGCTTACTTCCTACCCTGTCTACCTGCTTTATTATATCTATTCCCTTTCCGTTTAGCATTAGTCCCTTTACCTGGTGATCTATCTGTCCATTTTTTATCCAATAACCTTCTGATACTTCTACTGAAAATTCTCTTCCTCCGTTTCCCCCTCCTATTTTTGTTACAAATAGTCCCTGGTCTAGGGATCGAATCATCTCATCCTCATCATCATTTCCTGGTGCAAGATATGTATTGGTCATTCTGGCTGATGGAGCATAGGTATAATTCTGTCTTCTTCCATTACCGGTAGAAGCCATGGATAATCTTCTCCCTCCCAGCCTGTCGCAGAGATAACCCTTTAGTATTCCATTTTCAATCAATATGTTCTTTTGTGTCTTATGTCCTTCATCATCTATGGACGAAGATCCGTACATTCCTTCCATGGTTCCATCATCTACAAGTGTTACCTTTGGAGATGCAACCTGCTGTCCCAAATGGCCTGTAAACTCACTTTGATTTGAAGCAATGGCAGAGGCTTCAAGTGGGTGACCACAGCTTTCGTGCCATAATGTTCCACAGGAACCAGCTTCGAAAACCACGGGCACAATACAGGGAGCAACTGATAGAGCATTTATTTTTTTTGCAATGGATTTAATGAAGCTGGAAGCAAACTCAGTATAGTTTTCCTTCACCCTGAAGGCTTCAAAACCCATAGGCTTTGTATAATCATCCCAATCATATAGATATCTACCAGACTCACCAACAGTAGCCTGAATACGTAACCTGCTGGTGACCCTGCGATCCTGTGTATATAGTCCTTCACTATTTGCAATGAGTATCCTTTGGTCCGTATCGAAATAATCCACATTTAGCTGTCTGATTTCAATTCCTGTACTTCTTGCTGCAAGGTCTGTTTCCCTGACCACTCTCTGCTTTTCAATGCAATTAACCTCTGATGGATAGAGTACTACTGGATTAGGGCTTTTATGTTTTTCCATTGAAAAAACTATTTCATCTTTAAAGAGTGCCTTCTTCAATGAAGAAAGCAGCTCTGCTGCCTGCCTTGCAGTATCAATAAGGGAAGAGTAAGAAGTATTATTATTGTATACATACACACTTTTTACTCCAAAAAGCACATATATTCCTGCACCATGTATCTTTACAGAGGTCATTCCCCTCATTATCCTATCACTGCTTTTTATGTTATTTTCATCTCTATCTTCAAAAAAAATTTCTGCAAAATCCCCACCTGAAGACAGGGCATATTCAAGTATAGTTTTTATCTCCTCATGAGTTAGCATAACCATCCCCCTTTTTTTATCAATATATAGAGTAATTATAAGTTGCTGAAATGTTCACTAGTTTGTTCAATGGTATCATTTACCCTATGAAATGTCAATAATAAACATTATGCCCTTACTATCTGAAGTGTACCTTCCTCCCAATTATGAAAGAACTCCTGTGCCAGGCACGTGACAAGTGACAAGTTAAAAGGGCAACCCCGGTTGCCCTTT
>JARDZI010000298.1 GCA_029240935.1 Clostridiales bacterium | reverse complement strand
ATTTGATTTTTAACTATTATCATTGATGGCTTTTTAGTTTCTGCTTTAGCTTCTGCTATTGCTTTTTCGATTGCATCTATATCATTTCCATCTGCAACCTTTAATACTTGCCAGCCATAAGCTTCATATCTCTTTGCGGTGTCTTCTCTAAATGCTATATCTGTATTTCCTTCTATTGAAATATTGTTTGAATCATATAATACGATTAATTTTCCAAGTTCTAAAGTTCCTGCTAGTGATGATGCTTCTCCTGAAATTCCTTCCATAAGACATCCGTCACCAACTATAGCATATGTATGGTGATCAACTACGCTATATTCTGGCTTATTAAACTTTTCTGCTAAATGCGCTTCTGCTATAGCCATACCCACTGCATTACAAATACCTTGTCCAAGCGGTCCTGTTGTTATTTCAACGCCTTTAGTATGACCATATTCAGGATGTCCTGGTGTTAAACTTCCTACTTGTCTAAAATTCTTTAAATCTTCAACGGTTAATCCGTATCCAAATAAATGTAATAATGAATATTCAAGCATTGAACCATGTCCTGCTGATAATACAAACCTATCTCTATTATCCCATTCAGGATTTTTTCCATTATGATTCATTTTTGTCCATAATGTAAATGCCATTGTTGCTGAACCAAGTGGTAACCCTGGATGTCCAGATTTTGATTTTTCTATAGCATCTGCTGATAGCACTCTTATTGCATTAATAGATAACTTATCTAATTCTCTACTCATTTTTTACCTCACTTTTATAATAAATATATTTCAATTATGCTGTAAATTGTTAACTGTTAACTGTTAACTGGAAACGCTGCTGCCCAGTCTGCTTTAAATTTTTCTAATCCTTGATCTGTTAATGGATGCTTTAACATTTGCATAACTAAGTTATAAGGTATTGTTGCTATATTAGCTCCAGCCTTGGCTGCTTCTATTACGTGAATTGGATTTCTTACACTTGCTGCTATTATTTCTGTTTCTATTCCATGTACTGCAAATATTTCTGCTATATCTCTTACTAAATCCATTCCTATCATTGAAATATCGTCTACTCTTCCTAAAAATGGACTTACATAGGTTGCTCCTGCATTTGCTGCTAGTAATGCTTGAGTTGCTGAGAATATTAAGGTTACATTTGTCTTTATTCCTTCACTAGATAATACCTTTGTTGCTTTTAAGCCTTCAGCTGTCATTGGAATTTTTACTATCATATTTTTATGAATTGCTGCGATTTCTCTTCCTTCTTTTATCATTCCTGCTGCATCTTCACTTATTACTTCTCCACTTATTGGTCCATCAACTATTCCTGTTATTTCCTTAATTACTTCGTTAAAATCTCTGCCTTCTTTTGCTACTAGTGATGGATTTGTTGTTACTCCACAGATTACTCCCATTTCATTTGCTTCTTTAATGTAGTCTACATTTGCTGTGTCTAAAAAAAATCTCATTTTAATCACACTCCCTCTTAATTCAGTTCACAATTTACAATTTACAGTTTACAGTTTCGGGTGAAATCCCTTACGGGATTTCTTTAATTTTATTATATTCATAAGAAAAACTGAAAGCTTTTCCTCCTTAACTGTAGACTGTGCACTGTACCTTGTAAACTATCCTAAACTGTACCTTGTAAACTGCCAAGCTGTTCTCCTCAACTGTAAACTGTGCGCTGTAAACTGTACCCTGCCTACCTTTTTCCTTTATCAAATGGTTCTCCTTCAGCTTTTGGTGCTCTAGATGATTTAGAGAATACTACAAGAGCAAGTAAAGTAGCTGCATAAGGGAATACCTTTAATATAACTAATGGAATTGATCCAAGTGCTGGAATAACTTGAGATACATTTGCAATTGTTGTTGCAAATCCAAAGAAAGCTGTAGCTGCAAGAATTCCAAGTGGTTTCCATTGTCCAAATATCAATGCTGCCAATGCTAAGAAGCCTAATCCTGAAACACTTCCGTTAAATTCTCCTGAGAAGGTTACAAGCATTACTGCTCCTGCAAAAGATGATAAGCCTCCTGAAAGTAAAACGCCTATATAACGCATTTTATAAACGTTGATACCTGCTGCATCAGAAGCTTGTGGATGCTCACCACACGATCTTAATCTTAAACCAAATCTTGTTTTATATATTAAGAAGGCACTTAAAAATAATATTCCTAAAGAAACCCATGTTGTTATATATGTCTTTTTAAATAATAGGTCTCCTATTATAGGAATTTGCGATAAACCTGGTATATCCATTGGATAAAATCCATTTGTTATTCTAATACGTCCGCTTCCTGTAATAGTTCTTGCTAAAAAGATTGTTACAGCTCCTGCCATCATATTAATAGCCGTACCACTTATTGTTTGGTCTGCATTTAAATTAATACTTGCAAAAGCATGTAAAAGTGAAAATAACATACCAACTATTATAGAAACCACTAAACCTATCCAAATAGCAGTAGTACTACCTGCGCCCATAGATTCTTGTAATTTAGATATTGTTAAAGCTCCTGCAAAGGAACCAACTATCATAAAACCATCAAGTCCTATATTAATTACACCACTACGTTCACAATATAGTGCTCCTAGGGCAGTCATAAGTAGAGGAATTGTATATGCAACAGCATATGGAAAAATTTGTTGTAGTATTGCCCACATATTATTTCTCCTCCTTGTTATCTATATCTTCAGTTTCCTTTGTTTCTTCTATATTGTTTTGTCCTGATTCTATATTGTCTTTCTCTAATTCTTTATTTTCGTCATGATTTTCTTCTGGCTGCGTATTACTGCTAACAGCATTATTTTCAGCCATTTTTGCTTGTGCCATAGCTTTTCTATGTTTAATTGCATTTACTATCATTGGTACTGCTGCACTTATAGCTGCAAAGTATATTATAGTTGCAATTATTGTGTCTGCTATTTCTGGTGGAATATTTGTATTTGCATTCATAAAGCCTTTTCCAGAATATAATACACCAAAGAATAAAGCTGATATTAATATTCCCACTGGATTATTTGCACCTAATAAAGATACTGCTATTCCATCAAAACCTTGAGATGGCATTACACCAATTTGCATATTTGATGCATTTCCTACATATTGAGCTACACCTGCAAGCCCTGAAAGAGCCCCAGCTATCATCATAGAAACAACTATATTTCTATTTACTGACATACCTGCATATTCTGCTGCACTCTTATTAAAACCAACAGCTTTTAATTCATATCCTAAAACTGTTTTATTTAATATGAAAGCTATAACTATTACAGCTATTACAGCTATAAATATTCCTAAATTAATATAAGAACCTGAAAATAAATCTGTAAGCCATTTTGTCTTTAAGGAAGCTGCTTCCACAATACTCTTAGATTCTGTTTCAGTTGAACCTTTAAAGTAAGCTGGTATAGCATAGTAAACTATCCAATAACAAATCCAGTTCATCATAATTGCAGATACTACTTCATTAACATTAAATTTAGCTTTTAATATTCCTGGTACAAAAGCCCATAAAGCTCCTGCTATAGCTCCTGCTACTATCATAACAATTAATAATATAACTCTTGGAAGCACTGCTCCATAAGTTAATCCAATTACAGTTGCACAAAATCCACCAAAAAGCATTTGTCCTGGTGTACCAATGTTGAAAAGACCAGTCTTAAAGGCAAATCCAACAGAAAGTCCTGTAAGTATTAATGGTGTTGCTGTAGCTAAGGTATCACCAAATCTTTTAAAATTTATAAGTGCGCCTTTATAAAGATAAGCATAGCCTTCTGCTGGGTTATCTCCAATAATAAACATTAAGATTGCACCTGCTATTAATCCTAATACAACTGCAAGTATAGAATTCAACGCTTCTTTCTTACTCATCTGACTTTCCTCCTTTTTGAATTCCAGCCATCATCAGACCGATTTCATTTTCATTTGTTTCTGAAGCATTAACTATTCCTATTAATTCTCCACTATTAATTATTGCAATTCTATCTGATAAATTCATAATTTCGCTAAGTTCTAAAGATACAAGCAGTACTGCTTTTCCTTGATCTCTTTGCTCTACTAGTCTTTTGTGGATATATTCTATAGATCCTACATCAAGACCTCTTGTTGGTTGAACAGCTATTAATAAATCTGGGTTTAATTCTACTTCACGCCCAATTATAGCCTTTTGCTGATTACCACCTGACATTGTTCTAGCAAAAGATTTTCCACCTTCTCCTGATCTAACATCAAATTCCTTTATGATTTTTTCAGCATAATCGTGTATAGCACCCTTATTTAATAAGCCATGCTTTGAAAATGGTTCTTTATTGTAAATTTCTAAAACCATATTATTTTCAATTGTATAGTCTAATACTAATCCTCTTTTTTGACGATCTTCTGGTATATGAGCAATTCCGCTTCTTATACGCTTACGTATTGACATATTTGTTATATCTTCATTTTTAAAATAAACTTTTCCTGATTTTACTGTTCTCATTCCTGTTATTGCTTCAACTA
>JARDZI010000297.1 GCA_029240935.1 Clostridiales bacterium | reverse complement strand
CCCATTGTAGGAGAAATGTAAACAATATCTCCTTTTTCATCAAAATAATAACCAAATGCTTCAGCAACAGCTCCCTTGTCTAAAAGATCCTGTGTATTTTCTTCTGATAAACCCCTTCTTCTAGACATTTCATCTGCTCTACCTATACCAAATATTAATATGTCTGTTTTTCCAATATACTCAATTGTTTCCTTTATATCAGGTTCATTCATCATTGTTTCTAATGCTTCATGACTAATATTGTCTGGTACATGTAAAAGCTTGTAGTTTCCACCTATTTTCGAAGCTAACTTTGATGCTAGGGCGTTTGCCTGGGTTTCAACATCTCTTCCCATTCCTCCTCTAGCAGGTACAACTAACACATTAGGTTTATTTATTTTGGGGAAATTATCTATTACCTGGGCTACTGAGGATCCACCAGTTAAGGACATTATTGAATTATTTGTTATGAGGTTTTTAATATATCCTGCTGCAACCCTTCCCATTTCTTTTAATACTGTTTTATCTTCATCAAGATTACCTGGAACAACAATTACCCTTGAAATATTCAGATATCTTTGAAGCTTTTCTTCAATTTCTGATAATCCATTTATACTATGTATTAATTCTTCAAGACTACCAAGTATATTTTCCCCTTCTTCTGTAACTACCATACCAATGGAATTAACAATTATTAAACCCTGATCCTTTAAAAAATTCACTTCAGTTCTAACAATTCTTTCTCCAAGGCTCAATTCCTGGGATAAGCCTCTTCTGCCAATAGGTTGATTGTAATATATTTTTTTTAAAATATGAAATCTCTTATCCAGTAGTTCTACCATTTCCGGTACTATTTTTTGTTGTAAAGCTAAAAGATTTTCCAAAAAAGTCACTCCCCCTGGATTACATATGTCCCTATGGATGTTTTTTGTCCCATATACAGTAAATAATTCGGGACACTTTATGTCCCTCATTGTTCTTTTATATCCCACTATTGACAATTTAAATATATCATTAGTTGTAATAATTTTCAATAGCAAAAATAAAAAAAAATGACAAGCATATAATACAAGTCATCCTAAACATAGTGAAGGATCTTGCCTAGGGATCACACACGATCCTTCACTACGTTTAGGATGACACTAACGCCGATATTGACTTTCATAGCAATGACATGTAGTTTAAAATGATGCTTGTCAACTTTTGATTATAATCTATCCGCAATATAATTAACTAAATCAACAGTTCTTGTAGAATATCCCCATTCGTTATCATACCAGGATACTACCTTTATCAAATTATCCCCTATTACCATGGTTGATAGTGCATCTATTATTGATGATCTGTCATCTCCCTTGTAATCTATGGAAACAAGAGGTTCCTCTGAATAACCCAGTATGCCTTTTAAAGTAGTTTCTGATGCTTCCTTTAAAACTGAGTTTATCTCTTTGACTGAAGTTTTTTTAAAAATTTCACACACTAAATCAGTAATTGAAACCGTAGGAGTTGGAACCCTAAGGGAGAAACCATTTAGCTTTCCCTTTAATTTTGGTAGTACCTTTCCTACTGCCTGTGCAGCTCCAGTTGTAGTAGGAATAATTGATTCTGATGCTGCTCTTGCCCTTCTTAAGTCTCTGTGGGTTTTATCTAATATCTCCTGATCGTTTGTAAAGGAGTGAACAGTTGTCATTAGTCCCTTTACTATTCCAAACTTTTCATCTAGTACCATTGCAAATGGTGCCAGGCAATTAGTTGTACAAGAGGCATTTGAAATAATAATGTGTTTTTCCGAATCATAATCCTTTTCATTTACTCCCATAACAATAGTAACATCCTCATCATTTCCAGGAGCTGTTATAACAACCTTTTTGGCACCTGCTTCAATATGTCCCATTGCCTTATCTCTCTTTGTGAATTTGCCTGTTGATTCTACTACTATATCTATTCCAAGCTCCTTCCATGGAAGGGTCCTTGGATCTTTTTCATTAAAAACCTTTACTTCTTTACCATTAATAATTAAAGAACCATTCACTGCCTCAACTGTTCCATTAAACCTGCCAAAGCAAGAATCATATTTAAATAAATGTGCTAAGGTTTCTGCATTTGCTGATGTATTAATTGCAATTATTTCAACATTTTCATCAAATTTCTCCTGACCAATTCTTAAAACAAGCCTCCCAATTCTCCCAAAACCATTAATCGCAACTCTAGTAATCATAATACCCTCCTAATAAAAGTAATATATGTAGCCATTGTGATATACTATATCACGTTAAAGCGTTATATTATATGTTATTTAATCATTTATGCTACACTAATATAATATGTATTTGGTGCATTATGTGTCAATCTGCTAATATTGTGTATCACTTTAAATTTTGCAAATATCTCTTACTACTTAAGTTTTCCTTGGTTTTTTGTATGTAATTGTTTTTTTTATAAAGCGTTTTTGTGGGGTAATGCAACCTACTGACTGCTACTCTCAATATAGGGGCGAACAATGTTCGCCCGTGATGTGCCAGGATTTTAGACTATGTCTGTATTATAATGCCCACTTGCGGGCAAACACTGTTCGCCCCTACAACACATAGTAGTTAAATTGTTTTAGTTAGCATATAGACGACTTGCGACACATTCTTCTTAAATTATACAAAATGGGTCTATGTCCTTAAGGACATAGACCCATTTATATCATTCCTTCCTCTTAGAAGAGGCTAAAATCCCCATTTCCTCCCTATACTTGGCAACTGTTCTTCTTGAAATATCAATTCCTTCATCCCTTAATATATCCGAAATTTGCTGATCAGAAAAGGGTTTCTTTTGATTTTCTTCTTTTATTACTTCCTTTATTCTATTTTTTATTTTTAATGTGGATATATCCTCACCATTTTTGTTTTGAATTCCCTTAATAAAGAAATTTTTTATTTCAAACAATCCCTTTGGAGTTTGAACATATTTTCCATTAACAGCTCTACTGATTGTTGATTCATGAAGCTCTGTGGTTTCAGCAATTTGCTTTAAGGTTAAAGGCAGAAGTCCGCTGTCTACTTCAAAAAAATCAATTTGATATTCAAGTATTGCAGTAACCACCCTTTTGATTGTGCTCATTCTTTGTTCAATGCTCTTTATAAGCCATATTGCAGATTGAAGCTTTTCCTTTACATACATGTACTCAGGGCTATTTTTATTTCTTAGCATTCTTTTATAACCATTATTTACTTTAACCTGAGGAATGGATTCCTCATTTACACTTACAACATAATGTCCATCTATTTTTTCAATATATACATCAGGTATAATATATCTTGTTGTATCGGAGCATAACCTTATTCCCGGCTTTGGGTCAAGGACTTTTATAATATCAATATACTCCTTTGTTTTTTCCAAGGATATATCATTTGCTTTTGAGATTTTTTGAATTCTTCCCTCTCCAACATCCTCAAGCATATTTAAAATTATATTTTCCAAAACCTTATCTTCTATCTCTTTCCTTTTGAGTTGTAATATTAAACACTCACTAAGATTTCTTGCACATATTCCAGGAGGATCCAATGACTGTATAATTTCAATCATTTCACCTGTTTTGTTTGAATCAATACCAAACTTTGACGAAATATTGTCAATACCTACAGTCAAATATCCATTTTCGTTAATATTGTCAATAATATATTCTCCAACCCTGTATAAACTTTTATTTAGGGGAATCAACCTAAGCTGTTCTCTTAAACAATCCCAAAGGCTTGACTCCTTAGCAATAAAATGAAGGGGAGATACATATTCCTTATCGTCTTCCATCTCCATAAAGTCTATTCCTTCCTTTTGAAGGCTGCTAATATAGTCATCTATTGGATCAGCATCTGGCTTATCCTCGTTTTCAGCCTCTAAAAGGGGGTTTTCAACAAGCTGGTCTTCAATATATTCTATTAACTCAAATGAGGTTAACTGCAGCATTTTAACAGCTAATTGCATTTCCTGTGTCATTATGAGCTTTTGTTCCTGCTGTAATTGCAAATTGAAATCCAACCTCATGCACAATTCCTCCAATGTAATGATTATATTTATCTATTTAATTATATCATAAAGTGCCAGGCTCGTGACAAGTGTCAAAAATAATTTGTCACTTGTCACGAGCCTGGCACTTTATGCTTAACCTAAAAAAACACCCATTACTAGGTGTTTTTTTAACATATTTTAAATTATCCCAGATACTCCTTCTTCACAAGTACCTCTTTTGCCTTGTCTGCATCCTCGTCATTAACCAATACAATTGGTCCTGTGCAGCCCATTCCGCTTTCAGAATAAATGTTGTTTTTCCAGAGCTCTTGAACAGCATTTTCTAGTTCAAGAATATCAATTCCAGCAATTGCGAAGGTTACGACCTTTTTAGGTGGAGCCTTAACCTCTTCAGTTTTTTCCTTTTTAGAATCTGCTGCTTGAGTTATCTTAGTCAGTACTTCCTTAAAACCTGCCTTGTTAAGTGCTGCAAATTCTTTCTTAGCAATCTCAACTATGTC
>JARDZI010000296.1 GCA_029240935.1 Clostridiales bacterium | reverse complement strand
TACCAACTAAAACCTCAACAATTCGCATCATGACATCATCAACAACTCCACCTAAATATCCACTTATACCTCCATACAGCATTCCTATAACAAAGGATATTGCAGTACCTATAAATCCTATAAGAATAGATACTCGTCCACCTATCCAAATCCTTACAAATATATCTCTACCTAATTCATCCAGACCAAACCAATGAGAACTGCTAGGGAGTTGGTTTGCATTCTCAATGGATTGATTCGTATAATCCACCTGAGAAAATATTGGTATAAAGATACAGGAAAGTATAATTACAGCCAATATGCACATAGAAAACATAGCAATTTTGTTTTTCTTTAATCTTCTCCATGCATCCTGCCAGTATGTAATATTAGGTCTTACAATAGTATCTGAAGCGTCATCATTATAACCAACAATCTGAAACAAATCCTGTTCATATTTTGTTTTCACTATGTAATGCCTCCTATCTCTTATTGCCAGTAATTCTGACTTGTGGGTCTACGATACCGTATAGTATGTCCATAAAAACTATTGATACAATAAAAAGGAAAGAATAGAATATAGTTGTTGCCATAATCATAGTAAAATCTCTTCCATTTATACTTTCAACAAAATACATACCAAGTCCTGGCATACAAAATATTCTTTCAATAACAAATGATCCTGTAACTATATTTGCTAATCCTGGAGCAAGTATTGTAATAATTGGTGTAATACTATTTCTCATTGTATGCTTTATTATTACCATTCTTTCTGATAATCCCTTTGATTTTGCAGTTAATATATAGTCACTGCTTAAAGTTTCAAGTACTGACGTCCTCATAAATCTTGAGTATGTAGCTAAACTTCCAAAGGATGCGGCTAGGGTTGGAAGTATCGTATATTTAAACCCAGAGAACCATTGGTTTTCAGATGGCCATCCAATTATAGGAAACAGCTTCCCTCCAAGTGTTTTTTGCAGTAAAGCCGCCAATACAAAGCTTGGAACAGATACTCCAACAATGGCAATAAATATTACAAAATAGTCAATCCACGTATTTCGATTCAGTGCAGCAATAATACCCAAAAATAATCCCATAATAAGTCCAAAGGTTATTGCTTGCAATCCTAATCTAGCAGATACTGGAAATTTAGTTTTTATAATATCGTTTGCATTTACTCCAGGGCTTATAATTGATTCTCCTAAATTACCATGAATGAGGTTTTTTAAATAAATTAAATATCTCTCCCCTACAGGTTTATCAAGACCCCATTTTGCTTTTAAATTATTGGCAACAGCTTCAGGCAAAAGCTTTGTTCCTGTTTGAACTGGATCCCCAGGCAATGTATTCATTAAAAAGAAAGTTGTTGTAATAATAATAAACATTGTAAGCACTAAGTAACCCAGTCTTTTAAATATATAGCTTCCCATATAGTACCCTCCTTTTTTATAATTTAGCTGCAGCAAATGTATATCTGCCACAGCTAAAAAATTAATAATAAATAACTATTTATTTTCTACATATGCGGTTTTTAATTCAAATGCTGGACCGCCTGCTTGGAAAAGAACTCCCTTTACATATTTTTGGAGGTAGTTAGTTTTGTAACTAAATGATAAAGGTGCAAGTCCAGCTTCATCATTAACTAATATTTTTTCTGCCTTAATGAATAATTCTTGTCTTTTATTCATATCAGATTCAGATGCTGCTGCATTTATTAGCTCATCATACTCTGCATTGTTAAAGAATATTGCATTATTTGTCCTTGCATTTCCCTTAATACTTAAATAACATCCGAAGAATGTCATTGGGTCATTATAGTCAGCACCCCAACCTGTCTGAGAAACTTGATAATCACCTTTCCCTACTTTTGTATTAAATGTAGCTGAATCACTAGCAACGTCAATTTTAACTATTACGCCTAACTTTTTCTGCCATTGATCCTGATAGAATTCTCCAATAACTTTCTGGTCTGCATTAGCGTTTCTCTGCAAGAATGTTACTTCAATCTGTTTTGTTGGATCTAGTCCAAGCTCCTTTAATCCTTCTTCTAACAATTTCTTCGGATCCTGGTCTTTACTTTCTTTAAGAGGTTCTTTTACTACTTCCCTGTATATTGTATCTCCATTATTAGTACCATATGGAATAAGACCGTATGCAGCCATATCCTTCTTTAATACATTATCTATATAACCTTCTCTGTCAATTGCAAGTGAGAAAGCTTTTCTTACTTTCGCATTTGTAAAAATCTTATTTTTATCTTCATTATTGAATGCTACATAAGATACAGATGGGTAGTACCCAGCTTCTAACACTACATCTCCATTAGCTTTAGCGCCTTCTAATTTCTTAGCATATTCGCCTTTAACATCTTGTATTACATCCAACTCCTTTGAATCAAAAAGCTGTTCTCTTGTTGACTGTTCAGGAACTATAAGCATATTTACTGTCTCAAGCTTTACACTTTTTGCATCCCAATATTTAGGGTTCTTAGTTAATACAATCTTTGAACCTTTTGTCCATTCACTAATAACAAATGGACCACTATATAGCATTGTACTGGCATCTGTTCCATAAGAAGCCCCATTTTTCTCCACTACTTCTTTTTTAAGAGGCATTACATTAACAAAATTACAAAGCTGTAAGAAATATGGCACTTGATAATCTAATGTGAATTCCAGAGTTTTTTCATCTAGTGCTTTAACCCCTACACCTTCTGCTGTACCACCAGTTCCCGTATTGAATTCTTCTCCACCCTTTATGCAGTAAAATATAGGTGCATTTCCTGCTGCAGTAACAGGATTAAAAAATCTTTGCATTTCATAAACATAGTCCTGAGCTGTTATTTTTGTGCCATCAGACCAAACCATATCCCTCAAATGGAATGTCCAAGTAAGTCCATCCTCTGAAGTTTCCCAATTAGTAGCTCCAGCAGGCTCAATTTTATTATTCATTAGTCTTACTAAGCCTTCCTGAGTTTCATAAATAACTGCATTTGCAGTTGTTTCACCTGCTATTGATATGTCCAATGTTTTAGGATCCATTGTAAATGGAACGGTTAATTCCTGTTTTGTTGAATTATTAGTTCCACTAGTACTTGTACTCCCCCCACACCCTGAAAGTAAGGTTGTAAAAGTCAAAACCAAGATGATAATTGATGCAGTAACTCTTTTTTTACCCATTAAAAGTCCTCCTTAAAATATTTATTTGTTATTATCAATAGTTTATAAGTTATTAAATAAAATTTATAAACTAGTGAAATCAAGGAAACCATTTGTGTAAATATAAAGTAATTCATTGGTTATAATTGTAAACTTACCCTATATGACATGCACTAGCATAACAATTCACACTATATTTGAAAATCCTTTAAATGTCTAAAAGTTCTTGAATACTTTTCATTAAAATTTTAAAACCTATAGCTTGTCCATTAATAGCTAGTAAATGCATCATGTGTTAAATTTTTAATACAGCTGGAGTTTTTAATTACCTGGTCAGCCTTAATTGATATATAGAAAGATTTATATACTTCATCAATTGATGGAACTGCTGGTATATCTTTTTCAATCATATCTATCAGATATTCAAGCTGTTTCCATGTAGGTTTTCTTGTACTGGGAATATTAATAGTATCATAGGTTTTTTCAGGATATCTGTAGTATTCAATTAAATCTCCTTCTTCCTGATTATTGCTTCTGTCTTTCCTATAGGTAAGGCTAATTCTGCCTTTTGGCCCTACAAATTCTTTCATATTTGAAGAAGACATGGTGTTCCCCCAGCCAGCTTCATAATAAGCTGCAGAGCCATCCGAAAGCTTTGCTGTCAAAATTCCATAATTGTAATTATCCTCAGGCACATCAGGTTCTGTTTTAAGAGATACCCCTGATATACTAACTATATCTGCATTTGAAAACCAGCTCATTACATCAATATAATGAACACCACAATCGATTATTGGAGAAGTATCTTTTATAAGTTTCAGATATTTAGGCCAATCCATCGTATGATGGTTCTGTACCATTCGCATAACCATTGGTTTTCCTATAGCTCCTTGATGGATCATATCAGCAATTTTTATATAGGATTCATTATGTCTTAATATATATCCTACTAAAACCTTTGTTTTAGCTTGCTTAACAATTCTTACAAATTCCTTGCTATCTTCAAGATTATTTGTAATTGGCTTCTCACACAATACATGCTTTCCTGCACTTATGCAGTCCTTAAGTATTTGCAAATGAGAGGATGGGTAAGTAGCAATAATTACAATATCAATAGAAGGATCTGATAGGTACTTTTCATAATTTGTTGACCAAGATTTTGACCCGTATTTTTTTTTGAAGAATACTGCTTTATCTTCATTTAAATCTACTACTCCTTCAATACTGATGTTTTCTCTGAAATATATATCTTTTAGATGAGCTTCACCCATATGACCACAGCCCACTAGGACTACTTTATATATCTTTTTCAAGTTAATGCTCCTTTTGGTTAATTAATACCAGTAAAATATAACAAATTCCTTATAGTGTCATTGTTTTTTTGAAAGCAGAA
>JARDZI010000295.1 GCA_029240935.1 Clostridiales bacterium | reverse complement strand
CTAACAGTCGCAATTTTGCAGGACTTTGTAATAGGGATATTATAAAGGCTAAATTGAAAGGTTTGCAGAATTTTAATACGTGAGTATTAACCTAAGTGGCTGAATCCTGTGACACCACCATACTATTTATATAGTGTGAAAAATCATGATGTTATTAAATGTTATGATTTTAGAAACCAGGAAGTACATGTTAAATATAAGAAGAGCTGAAATATGTGAATCAGAGATTTTAACTAATATAGCTATTAGATCCGAGGCTTACTGGGGGTATGATTGGACTTTCATGGAAAACTTCAAGTCGATATATAAGGTGACAGAAAAGTTTATAAGCAATAATCTAACTTATGTCATTGAAAAAGATGAAAGCATAATAGGATTCTATGGTATTTTAAGAGGTGATAATGAAACTTCTTTAGAATACTTTTATGTGGAACCCCTAAGCATAGGAAAGGGATATGGTAAGTTATTATGGAATCATATGGTTGAAAGCTGCAGAAAGCAAGATATCAATGAGATTGTCCTAGTAACAAGCCCACAGGCAAAAGAATTCTATATTAAAATGGGAGCGATATCATCTGGTGAAGTAGACTCATTGGTTATTGAAGGTCGAAAAGTACCAAGATTAGTTTACAGACTGGAAATGTAAAGCTTTATCAATTAGTAAAAATGTTTTTTGGTGTCAGAGATTTTTTTAAGTCTTTAGTTAATGTATACACATTAGAAAATGGTGGTGAAGGTGATGGATAAACTATACAAAATGGTTCAAGGACATTTTAAACGTTTTCCTAAAGGTGTAGAGCCTTTTCAAATGGTTACTAGATTACTTGAAGAATGCGGTGAGGTCGCAAGTGAGGTTAATCATTTTGAGGATAGTGGAATAAAAAGGTTAAAGCATGGTGAACCAAGCAAGACAGCATTGGCATGTGAAATTAAGCAAGCAATGGTTGCATTAATGGAAATCGCAGTTTACTATTCAGTTGAAGAAGAACTTGAGGTATCAATTTCAGACTCATTAAAAAGAATGAGAGATGAAAATCTTATTGATTAAACTAATAGTTGAAGGATGGATCATATGAGAAGAAATTTAAAAACAGATAATATAAATATTCATAAAACTGCTGCTACTGTATTTGCACTGAATCTTATTGAAATTATTATGCTAATTGGAATAATTATTTATAATTCAATAACTAAGAGTATGAATCAAATTAGTAATAATGAGGGTCATATATTTATTTATATTGTTGTGCTAGTAGTAATTATCAATAGCTTTATAACCCTAAGATATGTTTATTCTATTGCAGGGAATATATCTCAGTTTCATATGCTAGAGGATACACTGGATAAGCTGGAGGATTTAAACACCTCTTTAAGAGCACAGAGACATGATTTTATGAATCATCTTCAGGTTGTATATGGACTTATGGAAATGGAAGAATATCCAGATGCAATGGAATATATAGATAGAGTATATACAGATATACAAAGCATTAATAAGTTTTTAAAAACCTCAAACCCAGCTGTAAATGCACTGCTTCAAGCAAAAGTCCTGTATGCAGAAAAAAGAGGAATAGAAGTAAGGATGAATATTACCACTAATTTAAAGGAGTTAAAGATCCAACCCTGGGAGTTTTGCAGAGTGTTAGGCAATCTTATTGATAATGCCATATATGCCCTTCAGGGAAAGGTCGGGGAAAGGTATATACTTATTGAATTGTTTGAGGACTTAAAAAAGTATGGCTTCAGGGTAATAAACAATGGACCTGAAATTCCAGAGGAGTTAATTGAGAGAATATTCGATGCAGGATTTACAACAAAGGGTGAAGCAGGAGAGGGTATGGGATTAGCAATCATAAAAAAGATAATAAATGAGGTCGGAGGAAGTATAACTGTATACAGCAATAATGAAAAAACTATTTTCGAAGGTATGCTTCCTAGATAAATGCGTGCTTAAGTGTCAAATGGGATGGCTTTTATGACATTTCAAGCATGCTTTTGTATTATGTGAAGGGAATGTATTTAATAAAAGTCAAATAGAAGGTATTATAAAGATAGAAAGATTAGATGGTAGCCAATTAATGGTATGCATTAAAAAATTAAGAATTGGAGGTGATCATTAATGGATCTATTAGGTTTTATACAAAGTATAGACACACTTTCAGCTATTTTCTTTGCAGCAGGTTTTATTTTAGTTATAGTTGAAATGTTTCACCCGGGCTTTGGAGCACCAGGAATAATTGGTGGAATACTTCTTGTATTGGGGATAATATTTACTGCTAGGACACTTTTAGAAGCATTGATTTTACTATTAATAATAATTGCAATTTTGGGAGCAGTATTAACATTTGTACTCCAATCAGCTACTAAAGGACGTCTCTCAAGAACCTTGATTCTTTCAAATTCCCAAAGAAAGGATAATGGATATGTTGGAACAGAGGACCTGAATTTCTTTCTAGATAAAGAAGGTACTGCATATACTGTACTCAGACCTGCAGGAATAGCTGATTTTTCTGGAGTAAAGATGGATGTAGTTTCTGAGGGAGATTTTATATCAAAGGGAACCAAGGTTAAGGTTATAAAGGTTGAAGGAAGAAGAATAGTTGTCAGAGTATCAGAATTTAATTTTGAAGAAGCGTGATTAGTAAGAAAAGTGAGCACATGAAAGATAGTTGGCTATTTTAGAAGATATAAAAAAAAGCTCAATCAAGTTTTTGAAAATAACTATTTGGAGGGATTTTTATGGAAATAGTTCAGTTTATAATAATAATTGGTTTACTTGTGGTGGTTTTTGCATTGTTTTTTACTTTTGTTCCAATAGGCTTATGGATATCAGCACTTGCTTCAGGAGTTAAGGTAAGCATTATGACTCTTGTGGGAATGAAGCTTAGAAGAGTTATGCCTAGCAGGATTATTCTTCCTCTTATAAAGGCAGTTAAAGCAGGAATTGAAGTTAATGGAAATGAACTTGAAGCACATTACTTGGCAGGAGGCAATGTGGATAGAGTAGTGGATGCTCTTATAGCAGCACACAGGGCAGATATGAATTTAGTATTTGTAAGAGCTGCAGCTATAGATTTAGCAGGACGTGATGTGCTTGAGGCAGTTAAAATGAGCGTAAATCCAAAGGTGATAGAAACACCAAATGTTTCTGCAGTAGCAAAGGATGGTATAGAGCTATTAGTTAAGGCAAGGGTAACAGTTAGAGCTAACCTTGACAGATTAATAGGAGGAGCTGGTGAAGCAACTGTACTAGCAAGAGTAGGCGAAGGAATTGTTACAACCGTAGGAAGCTCAGTTTCTCATAAGGGTGTTTTAGAGAATCCTGATGCAATTTCACAAACAGTACTTGAAAAAGGCCTTGATGCAGGAACAGCATTTGAAATACTATCAATAGATATTGCTGATATAGATGTAGGAAGAAATATAGGAGCACAACTTCAAACTTTACAAGCTGAAGCAGACAAAAAAATTGCCCAGGCAAAGGCAGAAGAAAGAAGAGCAATGGCTGTAGCACTAGAGCAGGAAATGAGAGCAGGAGTTGTGGAAGCAGAAGCAGACATACCAAAAGCCATTGCTGAGGCATTTCGCTCAGGTAATATAGGAGTAATGGATTACTATGATATGAAAAACCTGATGGCAGACACACAGATGAGGGATTCTATATCTAAATCAGGAAAACCACAGGGGACAGGTGATTTAATGGCTAAGGATAACAGTCAAACTGATAAGGAAAGCAAATAGAGGATGTGGATAGTATGGCCAAGATTTTTAAGAAGCAAATTTATAAAATTCTAGATAGTCCAGTAGACTCTTCAAAAGATGTTCTATATGAAGAAAAAAATAATGTTGTAAATAAAGGTAAGAAGAATAACAACAATAGTATTTGCAATAGCAGTAAAATTCATGATACCAATAAATCAGGAAATAGCCCCTTTTCCTTTAAACTTACTAACCAAAATTTAATGGAAGCAATAATATATTCTGAAATTTTGGGAAAACCAAAGTGTAAGAGTCGGGGAGGGCGTAGATAGTTGTACTATAAGGTTGTAATTGTAGACGATGAAAAGGATATGAGAATGCTTTTAAAGAAGGCAATAGAAAAGGTTAATGGCTTTGAAACAATAGGAGAGGCAGAAAATGGAGAGAGGGCTATAAAGCTAATTGAGTCCTCTCGTCCCCATGTTGTTTTTTTAGATGTAGAAATGCCTGAATTGGATGGAGTTGAATGTGCCAAAAGGATATTGGAAATAAATCCTGACACCATTATTATTTTTGCCACTGGACATAATGAATATATGTCTGAGGCATTTGAACTTTATGCATTTGACTACCTTATAAAACCCTTTAAAATGGAAAGGGTATTCACAACTCTTGAAAGGATTAAAAAAGTAAATCTAAAGCCTGAGGAGAACTCTTTAAATAAAATAATAAGACATGAAAAAGGACTGGAAAAGCTTGTTGTAAAAAACAAGGAGGGTATAAGCTTTATTGATATGAAGGATATTATTATAATTCAAAGGGAAGACAGAAGCACAG
>JARDZI010000294.1 GCA_029240935.1 Clostridiales bacterium | reverse complement strand
CTGTAAATCGTAAAAAGATGCATGATAGTATATCCCATGCTTATTTTCATTATCTCCCTCAGCCGGTAAGGCAGGTACTCTTGGATTATGAAGATCCATCCTTCTTGTAACCATTTTTCCATAGCCATTGTCTGCCCATATTCTAATTACATTATCAGGCAAATCAATATGTCCATATTTATATAGTTCCATAACTTCTCCATACAGATTTATGCAGCAGTCTGGATCTTCAACTGCTTCTTCAACATAACTAAGCTGCAGCTTTATTAGTTCGCTTATGAGCTTTCCTCTGCTTTCAGGGGTATCATACTGTGGAGAATCCACCCAAAAGGGTCTGTCCCCCTGCCCTCTAAAACCAAGATTCCAGACAATCTTCATATTCATATTCTTTTGCTCTTGAATACTTTCCTTCCACAACTTCTGGAACAGCTCAGGGTGCTCTGCATAGGAAGGAGTCAATTCTGGATAAACTCTTGCAAACATCTCTGCCCCTAATGGTTCTGCATGGTGATGTGTTATATAGAGTCCCATTTTAGCTGCGGTTTCTCTATATAATTTCGAATTTGTATCCGTGCCTGGAATCACCATGTTTCCACCGCATCTTAGCAAGGCTTCAAAAGCCATTATCCAAGGATACTCCTTGCTACCATTCACACTCCATTTGTGAATTAAGACTTCATCATTTATAAACCATCCTCTAAAACGAATTTTTGAAGGTTTGGATATAAATTCTACAGTCTCAACCATTATCTCTTCTTTTTTATTAAATACTTGATCATTCCAAAACCAAAATGGCTGTACACCTAGAAACTCTTTACTTACATGAAAAATTCCATAAATAAATCCAAGTTCATCTGCTGCTCCAATGATTATATTGCTGTTGTCTGGATAGCTGATATGAAAGATTTCACTTTCTAAAGGCTCGTAAACTAATCTTATAACTGTTTCAGCGCCTTGACCCGGAATAAATATTCTTTCCAGGTCTCTTTTCAAGAACTGTACTGCATAATCAACACCAGTCATACTGAATCCACTCATAATCTTTGTATTGGCATTAAGTGTCATGCACGTGTTTGAGCTAGTACACTTATCTTTTAAATTATTTATCATATTTCCCACTTCCCCAGTGTAATTATTCTTGGTTGCTTTTAATTGTACATAAATCTATTTAATTCTCACCTTCTATTCATTTGAGCAAGTAGTGTTCAATAGAACTTACCCTGTATGTTAATAAATTCATTTTCTAGGCAAACCATTAAATTGAGCTTGTGTTACGTTCATCATATGAACCAGGGCAACTGTGCAATCTGCACGATTAACTTTTTTATTTCGTTCATATCCTTCCCAAATAAGTCCCAAGGCTTTTGCCTGCTGTTCACATTCTGCTAAATTATAGTCTCTGTCCCCTAACTCATGGAGATTTCTAATAATAATGCTTAAAAGCTCGCTGCAAGTTAGTCCATCATCCGGCCTGAAGCGATCGTTAGGAGTTGTAGTTTCATCAATAAGCTCAGCATCAAGTGCTGCTTGTACAAATTGAGCATCCCATTCATACCTGTATATATCGCAATATCTTCCTTGATAATGACGCTTTTCAGGTGCCTTAGCCGCTTTAAAGAACATATAGAAAAACTGTCCGCGAGGCATCTCCTCAAAAGGATGATAAAACTTTAAACATGGGTCAAGCAAACCCTTTGCCATGGCTTCCTTTAAACCGGCTAATTGTCTTATATATTTACAGTCAATATAAGGCAATTCAGGTAAATCTGTTGGCAAAATTGGCTTCTCAGGCTTTTCTGTTGGTAATGCTTCAGCTGCGGGTCTTAAAGCTTCATCAGGTATCCACGGAGCAGGAAAATAATCATTGATATGCTGACAAAGAGGCTCTATCCCCTGACGTTTTATTTCCTGAGCAATAAATTCAGTCATTAAGATAGCACCATAATCATTTGTGTGAGCTGCATCATTAAAATAGCCCTTCAAGATATCATTTCCCATTTTACAAAACAGCTCAAAGCTATGTTGATGTAAATCTATTACTGGCACCTTCAATTCGCGGCCAACCCTGCGGCAGGCTTCTGCATGATCCTCTAAAAGATCGTAATGACCATATTCATCTTTTCCTGGTATACGGCTCATAGATGTCACTATTACAGGAATTGCACCCATGCTCCTGACTTTATGAACATACCATCTTAAATTTGCTGAATACCCTGAAAAGGCTGCTAGATTTCTTCTCTTTTGGTCGTTGTGTCCGAACTGGAACATAAATATATCGCCTGGGCGTATTTTCTTACAAATAATATCCCAATGCCCGTCATCTCTGAAGCAGTTTGTTGTCATGCCACCATGAGCTTGATTATCTACTGCCATCCCCTCTAAATACTGAAGTATGTATTGCCCCCAAGCACCGCCGTTAATTATAGGGTTATAAGGATAGTTTGCAGCATAATCTGCTACAATAGAGTCTCCGCCTATAAATAAGGTTTGAGCTTTAGATTTTTCAATGGTTACTTCACTTAAGCGAGGGGTTTCACCTAATACTGCAATATATATAGATAAATCACTTCTCGGCGGTTGTCCCATTATAGGTATATAATCGCAAACGTGAACGAAATATTTACATATAAATGTTTCTCCAGGTGCAATATCAACGTCCCTTCTCACCATATTGCGTCTGCCTGAGTAAATGCTCAGCCCAGTCAAACCGTTATCTCCGCCATTTATTTTTATAGTAACCGAATAAACACCTTCCTCAGGAACTGCTGCTCTAAAGCGAAGTGGCCAACCTTCTTGACTTAGTTCAACACCATATTCACTATCAGATAACTTTGGAGCTATGTTGGACATTTCAGTTTGTTTTCCTAGCAACCATCCGCCACTTTCAATAAATCTGTCAGCTGGGTTTTCAGTCAGCAATGTAAATGGTACAAAGCCATAGCATGTTGACGCATTATATATATCTTTAGCTGATACATAAACTGCATCAGCGCCTGTATTCAACTCAAAGGAAAATTTTTCAATAAACAAGATACCACCCTCTTATAAAAAAATGTAAGAAACGAATCCATAATCCAATTGATTGAACTATAGATTCGTTCTTAATATTTAGAGATTCGCCCACTTTATTATTAAAAGCTGGCCGTTTTATTATTAAACTTACACAAATATTACTTATCAAGATTTAAAACAACTGTATCAAAAGCTTCCAATTCTACTGTTTGCATTCCAAAATCCGTATCAACTGTAGTTGTCTGCCTTTTATCACTGTTATTAATTACAACCAATATCTTACTTTCTGGATAGTAAGCACACTCTGTATACAAATTATCAGTAATGTACTTTGTTTCATTTAGCTCATTACCTGCAAAACGTATGATATTAAAAAGTAATCTTGTATTTTCCTGGCTTAACTCAAAGGAAGACAAGTATATCCCCTTTCCTTTGCCAAAGACATTTGATGTCAGAGTTGGCACACCATTTGACTCACTAAGTACTGCAGCTGATCCATCAGTTAGATAAACATTATTCTTTTGTTTTATTGAGACCCCTTCAGGCAGCAAAGCACCAGCATCAGCAACATCATACTTCCATCTTCCATGACTTACTCTGGAGCCTGTATCCGCATCAACTCCAAGTACATGGGCCATTCTGAAGAAGGTATCATAGCCTTCAACCGCTGAAGGCTCGTTTATTCCAATAAAGGTACCACCCTCATATACCCATTTGGTCAGCATATCGATGCACCTGATATCATGCCAGCATTTTCCACCACTCCATGATGAACCAGCATAGCCTGCATTGATTACCACATCAATATCTTTTAACTTACCATTGCGTATATCTTCAAAATCAATAAACTGTACTTCAACTGGCAGTCCTGATAAAGCTTCGTTAACATGTATTAAATCATGCATATAGGTTTCATGAAAATGTCCAGATAATGTCCAGGACCTCAACTTTCCCCAACTATGCAGAACTGCTACCTTTGTCTTAATATGATAAGGCTTACCCATATGATGCAGTTCCTTAATTGATCTGAATTCATCTGCAATCTTTTCAATGTAATCGCAAAAATCCGGAAAAGGTTCTACAAGGTGCAGATATCCCCCCAAACCAATCCTATCAATTGGCTCACGAAGCAGTGCACGCCTGATATTAATCCAGAATTTTTTAGCATCCAGCGTTGGATTGCCTCCTTCCGCAAAAGTTGGCTGCCCACCTAGTCCAACAGGAAACAAGTATGGGTGCAGTCTAATCTCATGGGTATCAACTTTTACGCCTGAGCAAAGTCTTGCCTCATAGCCTGAAAACACGCATTTGATTAATCCATCAAAACCAAATTCATTAAAGCGGTCATTGTAAGGCTCAAGCCCAACCCAGCTATCATCATAAAAAACATAAGCCTTTTTGCCATATTGATGTACGATGTCTATTAGCTTTTTACCAAAATCTATTACAAAGTCATTAATAAATGACATCCAGTCCAATTTACGCTGTTCACAGGTCACATGACTTACACGATATTTTCCGCCATTTACAAAG
>JARDZI010000293.1 GCA_029240935.1 Clostridiales bacterium | reverse complement strand
TTAAGTCTTTAATTGCCTGGGCCTTATCCACATAAAGATTACTAACTCCAAGCTCCTCAAGCATTTCCTTCCCAAGGCTTCCCTTATCAAGATTTATTACAGCTACATTCACATCAAGTCCTGACTTACTATTATTAATCAGGAAGTTTACAAGCAGTACACAAACAATAGGAAGAAAGAACATCATTATTAAATTTCTATAGTCTTTAAAATATTTTTTACAGTTAACACCGACCATTCTTAAAAACTTCATATCTATTCCTCCCACCTAATTCTAACCTTTATTATGCTTATTATATAAGCAGCCAATGAAGACAAAAGCATTATCAACAGGTATTCTGATATTTTATTAAAAGAATTAAACAATATACAATTTCTATAAGCACTTGATATTACATTTCCAGGTGAAAATCTACTTAAAAGCATAAATGCCCTACTTGTTATATCCTTTAGTGGAATAAATACCCCACCAAATATAATTTGATAATACATAATTATAATAAGCACTATATTAGCGTTTTTCTTATTAAAGAAGGCTGTCATTAACCCTGCACAGGCTGCTATTAGAAAACTCTGGCCAATGAGTATTGCTCCAAGGTTTAGGACGCTTACTCCCTTAAATGCATATCCAACAACCCTTAAGGTTACAATATACACCATTCCATATATAAATGTTGCAACAAAGAAGGCTGTAAAATTAAGATTATACATAGTGGTTTTTCTCATTGGTGTGGACATTAACCTTCTAAAGCTTCCGTTTTCCAAATCCAAATGATGCCCTGCCACACAGCCCATAATCATCATTATAACCATATAGGTCATAAGGGTTGCCGCTTGGTTTTCATATGAGGATAGGGTTCTTTCACCCTTAACAGGGTTATTCTTTATTGTCCTTAATGCAGTAACTCTATTTATGCTTGTAATCACTTCATTATATAGTTTTTCCTTATCTACCACTTCCAAGGATTCAATTTTATTAGAAATAGTAATACTCTTAGTTAGGTGTTTACCGTATTGTTCGACAACTGCTTTTATTATAAGTTCATTGGTTCTTGATACCCGTTCCTTTTCATCCACCCTTATACTTACATCCCTGAGATTATTAATACCCTCCTGATATCCATCAGGTATGGTAATAAGATACTGACCATCCTCTGTAACATTAAACAAATCCTTTATTCCTTCACTCTTAAACATCCGGGTAAATCCCTTTGATGCTTCAGAATTGTCCTCGTCAATAATTGTAATATTAATCTTATCAATGCTAGTTTCAGGCTTAAATACATCCTTTTGAAAATAACCCATTGAGGTAGATAGGAGTAATGGGAAAATAGCATACATAAGCAGTACCTGCTTCCATTGAACAAGTATTGCTTTAAGTGAAAACCAAATAGTAGCCTTGAATCTCATTTCCATCACCTCTAATCCCTTAATTTCTTACCTGTTAATGAGAGGAATACCTCTTCTAGTGAAGCCTCTTCCAGGTTTAGATTCTTTATTTTTCTGTTTTCCCTTGTTGTAAGGAGAATCAATTCCTCAAGCATAAAGCTTGCCTCGTCAATGAAAACTGTTATGACTCCCTCTCCTATAAATGTGTCTCTAACTCCCTTTAGCCCCTTTATTTTTAGTATTAGCTCTTCATTAAAGGCATCTAATTGAAGCCTTACCTTCCCATTGATTCCAGCCATAGACTTTATTGAAGCCTTTGAACCCGATGCAATCTCCTGTCCTAAGTCCAGAATAAATATATTGTTGCACAGGCTTTCTACCTCCTCCATATAATGTGAGGTATATAGAACTGTGGTTCCATTTTCCTTGTTTATATTTCTTACATATTCAAATATGCAGTTCCTTGATTGAGGGTCTACACCAACGGTTGGTTCATCCATTATTAGTACCCTTGGTCTGTGCATTATTGCAACTGCTAAGTTTAATCTTCTCTTCATTCCACCTGAAAACTTTTTAACCGGTTCCTTTCTTCTGTCGCTTAATCCTGTAAGCTCCAGCGCTTCATTAATTCTAGTCTTTAGGAGTTTCCCACCTAAACCATAAAAAGCTCCAAAATACTCCAGATTGTCGTAAGCAGAGAGCTGTTCAACAATTGCAAGCTCCTGTGGGACAAGACCAATAAGCTCCTTAGCCCCTATGGGATCCTTTGAAATAGAGTGTCCTCCTATTTCAACAGCTCCACTATTTGCCCTTAAAAGTCCTGTCATTATGTTTATTAATGTGGACTTCCCAGCACCATTAGGTCCAATCAATCCGAACATATCCCCTTCTTTTATTTCAAAGGTTATATTATCTAGCACAAGCTTATCGTTGAATCTTTTTGTAACATTTTTTACACTTATATTACTCATAAAATCACCCCTGTATCTTTCTAATTATATTTTAGAAAAATACAGGGGTGATTAATAGGCCATCAGGTAACTATGAAAGTTACTTAAGTCACTATTGTTCTGCAATATTGTTTTTAAATGCAAATATGGTAAGCTGAGTTCTGTCTCTTAAGGCCAGCTTGGATAAAATGTTGCTAACATTGTTCTTAATGGTTCCCTCAGATAAAAACAGTTTTTCTCCTATCTCCTTATTTGACAAGCCATTTGCTATTTCTTTTATAACTTTTATTTCTTTATCCCCTAGATCAAACTTGATTTTTACCTCTTCCATACTATTTCGGTTATTATACTTAACATTTTCACTGATTATTTTGGAAGCTACCTCTGGGTTAACCACCACATTTCCCTTTACACAGGCTTTTATGCCCTGGTATATGGAATCATAGTCACTATCCTTCAAAATATATCCCGAGGCTCCATATTTTAATGCCTCATGTATATACTCCACATCATTAAAGGTTGTGAGTATCAATATTTTCACATCCTCAAATTCCTCTTTTATAAGCTTAGTGCCTAATACTCCATCACACTTTGGCATACGAATATCCATTAATACCACATGTGGCTTGTTGTTTTTGCAGGCATGTAATGCCTCTTCTCCATTTGAAGCGGTTCCAATTACCTCAATGTCCTCATAGGTTTCAAGTATAATTTTTAAACCACTACTAATCATTTTTTCATCATCAACAAGCAATACCTTAATTTTCTCCATACCCCTCACCCTTTGAATAAATTTTTAACTTTTCTGTTTTATCTATTTCCAGCTTTACCAAAAAGCCTTCCCCTAAGCTTGTAATGTAGTCAAAGGTTCCTCCAATTTCAGTCACTCTTTCCCTGATGCTCTTAAATCCAATTCCTTCTATAATTCTTTCTGCTCCAACTCCATTATCCTTTAGAGTTACCACTAGCTTATAATCAGTAAAGGCCATTACAATACGAACCGAGGTTGCCTTTCCATGCCTCGTACTGTTAGATAAAAACTCCTGAACAATTCTATATATAACATATGTCTGATCCGAATTAAGTGACCATCTTTCCTTTGTAAAGGACAACCTAACATCCACACCTGTAAGCTTTTTAAAATTATTTATGAGCTCCTCTATAACAAGAATACCTTCATTCTCTTCAAACTCCTTAGGCTTTATCTCCCTAACTGCCATTCTTACATCCTTTAAGCTGTTTTGTGTGAAAGTCCTTAAGGACTTTGTCAATTCCTCAGCAGTATTTGGCTCTCTTCCTATGGTTCTTTCTATTGCACCTAGCTGAATAGCAATTGTAGATAATGCATGTCCAACACTATCATGAATTTCCCTTGAAATTCTGTTTCTTTCCCTTAAAAGTGTCAGTTCTTCTATTGAGCTTGCATAAACCTCAAGATCCCTATTAGCCTTCTTTAGCTTTTCCTGGGATATTCTAAGCTCATCATATAGCTCCTGGGCTTGAAGCTTTTTATCATTTTCATCCTTGGTAAAATAAAATACAGCAATGATAATAACAGTTAACCCTATATTAATGAGCTTAAACTCTAGGGTTTGATTTATTGAGAAATATATACTCATTAAAACTATTACTGCATTAAAAAATATCTTTAGAGGATTTTTAAACAACATATTGCTGTCTATTGCTGCTAGCACAAGGTATGGAAAAGAGTATCCGCCAAAATATCTATTTGCAGCAATTACTAGTATTATTTCTAGAACAAAGGATATCACCCTTAAATAACCCCTATCTAGGGAGAAAAATCTTAATTGGTTATTTACTATGTATGTTAATATTAGTATTAACATTTCACTATTTACTTCTGTCCTATTTATCACCATTCCCACTGCAATAATGAGTATGGTAAAATACCTTATAAATATAAGTGTACTTTTATTCTCCATAAGTCCACCCCTTTCTTACCTGATGCCTAAACCACTAAGCTTCTTCCATTTTCCTTAAGCCATTTTCTCTTTTCCTTATGGTCTGGAATGATTTGTTCTACTAGATTCCAATAGTTTTTCGAATGATCCCTGTGCTTTAAGTGGCAAAGTTCATGTACAACAATATAATCAAGTACAGCTTGAGGTGCCATTATAAGCTTCCAGTTAAAGTTAATGTTATCTTTACTTGAACAGCTTCCCCATAAGGTCTTCTGTTCCTTTACT
>JARDZI010000027.1 GCA_029240935.1 Clostridiales bacterium | reverse complement strand
TATCTTTTAATTGTTATTAAGCTAATCTGGCTTCTGTCGCAAAATCTAATAGGCATGGCTGTAGTACCTACTCCACTATCTATATATAGATTTGTTCTGTTATTCAGCCTATACAATCCCTTATTATATTTAGGAAAAAGCCCTTGTCCTGGTGCAACTAAAGGAATAAATATTTTGTTTGTTTTACTACTCTTGTTTAATGTACTTTTAATTGCTTCCGAATTTATAATTTGCTTAAACTGATTTATTTCAATCCCCCCTAATAATATTTGCATAAAACTTTAGCCATATAATACCATACTAGTATATGTACCCCAATGCATTTTAGTTTATATTACACTATAGGAAGGGTGCGTCGCAAATAAATGGAATCTCATAATCTCATGTGGGTGGCACCAGTAGCGCATTATAGGAAGAATGACAGCTTGTGTGGTTGTTGCGCATTTAAGGAATTGTAGAGGCGAACACTGTTCGTCCCTACGGTGTGGCTTGTATCTTATGACGCATTACCCTACTAAAAGTACACTACTTCATATTTCCTTCATCAAATATGATTACTCAAGGTTTCCCACAGTTTCTTTCAACCTATCCATTGAATACAGTCTATACATCATAGCCCCAGCAATTATGGATAAGACTCCAACTAATATCCAAAGGCTTTTTATATTTGTGAGCTTAACAAAAATCCCAGCAAGCAGTGGTCCTACTATAAATCCCAGTTTCCTTATTATAGGAAAAACAGAATTAAATCTCCCTCTGTGGGTTATTGGAGTATGGTCTGCAATATATACACTTGTATTTGTAGAAACCATTATCTCTCCAAGGGTCCAAATTATAGTTGATATAATAAACATTATATGAGAATTTATAAAGAATATCATTCCAAAGCCTATTGCATATAGAACTCCACCAATTGAAATGCTAAGTGAGGCACCTATGTTTTTAGTAGTAGAGGTTATAAATACAGTTAGTATACTGCACATAAGTGCATTTACGGTCATTAGAGTTCCAAATATTGCTGAACTATTATTCTTAAATATGTCACTAACCTGAATTGATAATCCAAAGTTAAACTGAGAAAACACTATAAAATATATAACCATAATAAGTGAAAAAATAACAAGAGTTGGTCTTTTAAGCATTGCTGATAACAAGCTGCCTTCCTCGGCACTTTCCAGTTTTTCTGGCTTTGAACCCATTAATTTTTCTCTTGATGGAATTGTTTCTGGCACAAATGCTGCAACAAGTGCTATTGATGTGAATGTAGTAATGGCATCCCCTAAAAATAGCCATGTTAAGTAATTTTCAAACAAGAATCCTGCAAGGAGAGGTCCAACTGAAAAACCGATGTTTATTGCCATATACTCCAGGGAGAAACCTGCCTTCCTCTGTTCACCCTCTGTTAAATCTGTAATCATAGTACTGTATACAGGCTGTGAAAAGCCTCCAAATAAGGTTGACAGCATTATAAGTGATGTTATACTAATTGGATCATTTAAAAATGCTGCTGCAGCAATTGCAATACCAGATAGAGTTCTAAATATAATGAGAACCTTCTTTCTTCCTACCTGGTCAATAAGCTTGCCTCCTATCATTGCTCCGATCATTCCCAATGCTGAATTTATAGCTACAACGATTCCAACAATCTCAGCACTAATTCCAAACTTTCGAGTTAGGAACATGGTGAGAAAGGGTGCCACAAAATTTCCCATGTTGTTAACTATAGATGCAAAAAATATTACATATATGCTTATTGGCAATCCCTTATATGGCTTGAAGTATTCTCTCATGTTTTTCATAACTTGTCCTCCCTAATTGATAAATATAAAACGAGGAACCCAGCCAACATTAAAAATGGCAGCACTCCTCGTTTTCTAAATTTTAAAGTTTAGTATATTATTTCTACAATTTACCAACTTCCAGCACTATTGGGTTTTCATCCTCATCAAGATAATAGGTAAAAATTATCTCCATTCCCTTTTGAAGATTCATGTCCTTGATGTTCTCTTTTATTTTATCATCGAGTTTATATTCCTTTGTAGCCTTGTCACCGGTTACTCCAGATATTTTTACTCTCATAAGTCCATCTTTAGTTATTTCATCAAACCTGCCGCTATCCTTTTTTAGTTCAACCTTTTTGCTGTTATCCTTTAGCTCAACACCTGAACATGCAAGCTTTCTTCCATCATCCTTTATACTTAATAATACATGGGGATAGGTAATAACCTGTGTAGTTACTTCTCCTTCTTTAGGCCCATGAAGCTTTGCATTAACTTCAATTTCTTTTTCTTTTCCAGTCAGTACTACATCCTTCATTGTATATCCTGAGGTAAGTCTCTCTCCTGCACCAATTAATATATATCTTTTTCCATCCTTTGAAAAAGTATATACCCCACCATTTTTAAAGTTTTGCTCATACCATTCTTTAAAATCTCCATTGTTTAACTCGCTAAACTCTTTAGAGCTTATGTCAATAACATTATAATCTATATTCCCCATTTCATGCTCTTCCTTAGCTACCCCAGGTATGCTTATGCTGCAAGCAGTAAATAAAAGAGATGTTATCATCATTAGAAAAAATAATCTCAGTTTTTTAGTTATCATAATATCACCAGCCTATCTATTTCAAAAATAGTATACCTATATAATAACATATAGTGATTAAAAATAGAAATGTTTCCAATCTTTTTACAATTTTATTTTAAATGTCTAAAACTAATTCTCCTGTCTCATGTCTACATATGCCTGCCCAGATAAGTATACATGCAATGGGTGTTATTCTTAGTGTCACCTTTTCTCCCTGCTGTTTTCTATAAACCCAGTGTGCAATATAACCCTCAACTGAGTCAATAGGCAAATTTTCATCTCCTAATACTCCTTTAAAAGCATTTCCCCTCTTAGCACGTCCACCATTTTTTCTTAACAGCTCAACTGTTTTAGTAAAAACATCAAAGGTCAGAATTTCCTTTCTTTTAAGTGCATCTACCTCTATACCATTTGAACAAAATCTGGCTTCAAAGGACTTATTAGGCCTTAACATGGGAATAACTACAGGGTTACCCTCTTCTGAAAATTTCTCAAATATTATTTCTATTGTACCACAACTTTCTTTCATTGTGCCTCCCCATTTCTTTAGCATTCTCCTTATAGTATATAATACCAATCAAAAAACTTCACTTCAACAATTTTATGTTATTAAGTATACTCAATGAATGAAAAGTGAAGGGGTTTATAGCAATTTTGGTAATTATTTAGGAATTTTTTTTAAAATAGAAGGAATTTTCATAATTTTCTCTAATATTATTAGTAGACAGTATTAGAACGTCATATGTTAATCAATCCAAATTTATTACTAGATGGAGGTAAATGTATGAAAAATCTAAGTTACTGCAGTGATTGCAGAAGAATTTCCGATTTCGATGGGGTATGCAGCTATTGCCAATCAACAAACATCAAAGAGCTAAAGAAAAAGGCACCAGTTAGTGTAATTGGAGCTAAAATTAAGGGTGATGTTCTTAATGTTGATGGAAAAACCATTGAAATTGTATGCATTGAAGCTGGAAAAAATCAAAGGTCATTAAAGAAATTTGACGCAGAAAAATTAGTGAAGGTATTATAAAAAAGGACAACATTAATGTTGAAAAATCACCATAACTCAGATAGTCATCTAAAATGAGTTATGGTGATTTTTAATTAGGATATATTAAACCTTGCTATACTTCCCTTGTCTGCAGGGATAACCTCAAGCCTTGCATCTATTCTCTCCCTCAACTCTGGTACGTGGGATATTATTCCTACTAGCCTGCCACCTTTTTGCAGGTCTATTAGGGTTTTCATGGCAAAATCCAGGGACTCAGGATCAAGTGTTCCAAAGCCTTCATCAACAAATATGGTATCAAGGCTTATTCCTCCAGAATAGGACTGAACCACATCTGCAAGTCCAAGGGCTAGGGATAGGGATGCCAGGAAGCTTTCTCCACCTGATAGAGTGTTCACGGATCTTTCAATGCCAGTATAGGTGTCAAAAACCTCAAGGTCAAGGCCACCTGCTGCATTCTTTCTTGACCTGTCCAGGGTTCTTCTTAAATGGTATCTTCCCCTGCTCATAAGCTTCAATCTCTCTGTTGCAGCATCAGTTATATCTTCCAGCAGTACTCCAAGTACAAATCTTTGGAAGGTGATTCCAAAGCCATTGTTCCCATTAGATACCTCTGAGAGCTTTCCAAGTACACTATATTTTTCCTCTCCCTTTTTAATTTCATCCTGAAGCTTTTGGATATCTAAATAATGACTCCTATAGCTTTTAATTTTTTCCTGTAAGGTAGTTTCTATTTTCAATGAGCTATCCCTACCTGCCTCTGCATCTCTAAAGTTTTGCTCTATAATTTGAATATCCTGTCTTAATATATTTTCAGCATTTTTAGCAGCCTTAGCATATGCATCTCTAGCAGATTGTAGCTTGCCATCATAGTTTTTTATATTCTGAACTAGCAGGTTTATAGCAATCTCATCTCTTTTTGAATTTTCATACTCCTTATAGCTGTCAAAGCCTGATGTTTTAAGGCTTTCTGCAAAATCAGCCTTTTCCTTATTATACTTATCAAGAGCATCCTTTAGAGCCTTTTCCGCCTCCAAATATGATGTGCTTGATTGGGTTAATTCTGTCTGTGAGACTTCATATTCCTTTTTCGCAGAATTAAAGGCATTTATAAGCTTTAAATACTTCTCCTCTTCAAGCCCTACCGCTCTTGTCAGTTTTTCAGTACTCCTTATGCTTTCTGGAATTGAGTTTTCCCTCTCATTTAGAATTCCAATATTTTTCTGATATTCTTCATTCTTTAAATTTAAATTCTTATCGGCATACTCTAGCTTCTCTTTTTCTATTTTTTCTAGCTTTTCAGCTTCATCAAGCTGTAATTTAATATTCTCTAGCTCTTTTAATGCCTCAAGAGCACCCTCATAAAGCTTCCTTAATTCATCCATCCGTTGTCCTAAGAACACAAGTGTTTGATTTTTATCTTCTCCTAGCTCTGCTTCAATATCCTTGATTCTGCTCTGGAGATTAGCTTTTTTTAGTGCCTCCCCATCAAGTAATTTCTTTTTTTCATCCCTTTGATTCTCCAGCCTTTCTACAAGAGCTGTCTTTTCTTTTATATCATCCTCATGGGGAATGGATCCATCCAATATTGCAGGAGTTGGATGATGGGTAGCGCCACAAACTGGGCATGGAGTATTCTCTTCTAGCTTTTCTGCAAGTATTGCAGCCTGTCCCCTGTTCCATAAATCTTGAAGCTCTACAAGTCTTCCCTTCTCCTCAATATGCATAAGGCTTGATTTTTCAAATTCCTCAAATGCATAGGTATAGGTTTTTAACGCCACACTCATATCTTCATAGTATTTATCTAGTATACTTCTTTTATCATAAATACCCTTAATTTTATTATATTCGTTCTCATATAATGGCACCTTAACAGCAATATCACTTGAGCTTTTAATTCTTTCCTTCTTATCTTCAATATCCCTTTGGAGCTTAATTTGGTCATCCTGTATTTTTTGTTTTTCATGTTTTAAATTCTCAAGCTCATTTTCCAGTCTCTTTACAATAAGTCTATAGGAATCAAGGGATTCAACCTTTTCTGTATAGCTATTAAGCTCAATTATTCTTTTATTTGCTTCTTCCCTTTCAAGCTCTCTACTATTCTCATACTCTAGAGCAGCCCCTGTCCTTTTATGAACTTCCTCAGCCTGAGACTTGGCTAACATTTTTGTGTTTAAGCTCTTTTCATATTCCTTCTTGTCATCCCCTCTTTTTCTTGTTAGTGCCTCTCTTTCCTCAAGAGTTCCAGCTTTTCTGGCATATTCAAGTTCCACTCGTCTTTTATCATACTCCAATGTCATTCCTTCTAAGGTTTGAAGATTCCTTTGAGTGGTTTCCATATCATCAAGCTTTTTATTATCTTCTCTTGCCCTATTTAATTCCTCCTGTATTTCTTTTACCTTTTTACTCTTTTCTTCTACCTCCAGGGTTAGTTTAACCAACTCCTCCTCATTGTTTTTAATAGCTTCCTCAAGTTCATCTATACTTTCACAGCCTGTAACCTCAAGACTCCATTTTTTCTTCTTTTCCTTCTCCTCAATTGACTTTTTAAGCTCCTTTGAGGCTTCCTTAAGCATTTCCTCTATTTTTCTATACATTTCTGTATGGAACAGCTTCTCAAGTATTTTTTGTCTCTCTTCAGTTGGTGAGGTTAAAAGCTCTCTAAATTTTCCCTGGGGAAGCATTATAACCTGTCTGAACTGTTCACTTTCAAAGCCTATTATCCTATTAACCTCATCAGTTACCTTGCTCCAGCCGCTCTGTATTATTTCTTCAGTTCCATCATCCTTTATGCTATATATGGTTGCCTCTGATAATTGTGTAGTGGTTCCAGTACCTGATTTTTTAAGGCGCTCTTGCTCTGGTATTCTATTTACCCTGTATCTTTTATCCTTTAATTCAAACTCAAAGCTCACCTCAGTTATTTCATCCAAGCTTGCATAATGGCTTCTCATACTCTTGCCACTTCTCTCTGCACCGCTTGTATCTCCATAGAGTGCAAAGCAAATGGCATCTAATATACTTGTTTTTCCTGAACCAGTTGGTCCATGTATGAGAAAAATACTTTTTCCCTTTAGCTGGCTAAAATCTATTTCCTGTTCCCCTGAGTAGGGACCAAATGCACTCATTTTAAGCCTTAGAGGTCTCATATTACTCACCCCTCAATGAATTATTTAATTTTGAAACCATATCTGAAAAGGCTGTCTTCTGCTCCTCTGACATTTCAATATCAGTTACCTGCTTGAAAAATGATGAAAAGAGCTCTGATATATCCATCTTTCTAAAGTTTGAATCCACATTTAGACGAGTATTTGCAGATATAAACTGAGGTCTTTCAATATGGAGAGTATTAGGGTATATGCTTCGGACCTTTCCCATGGCATCAAGTATTGCTCCCTCATCCTTAAGGGTTACCATTATATAGTCCTCTCTACTTTCTCCATTTTGAGGTCCCTTTAGTATATCCTCCAGGTGGCCTTCAATACATCTCAAATCTCTTCTAGGCTTCAATTCAACCGTCTCAACACTTACATTTCCCTTTTCGTCCATTTCAATAATAGGTATGTTTTTTTTCTGTGCTGCTTCTGAAAAGGAGTATTTCATGAGGGATCCTGAATATCTAATGTTGTCCCCTCCAATTCTCTGTGGTCTATGAAGGTGACCTAGTGCAACATAGTTAAAGTCATTAAAATATGTTGCATCTACAACACTTGAGCCCCCAATAGTTAATGGCCTTTCTGATTCGCTTGCCTCTCCCCCAGCTGTAAAGGTATGTGTGATTAGCACATTCCTCTTGTCCATTTTCATTGTACTTTTAATATTATCCATAATTACATGCATTGCTTCATCATGACTATGTATTTCGACTCCCATGCTCTCCCTTACAATTGCAGGCTCCACATATGGAAGTGGATAAAAATATACTGGCCCAAATATATCCTGAATTACAACTGGCTTTATATCCCTGCTATACCTTCCAATTATATGAAGCTTGCTCTCCTCCATAAGCCTTGAACCGAAATCCACTCTGTCAGGACTGTCATGGTTTCCAGATATCATAATAGTTGGTATTTTATAATCCATAAGTATTTTGGACAAGGTGTCATCTAAAAGATTAACCGCCTCAACAGGTGGTACTGATCTGTCAAAAATATCCCCAGCAACCAGTATAACATCCGGCTTTCTATCCTTTATAAGCTCAACTAATTGTTCCAATATATATGCCTGATCCTCTGTAAGATGCACCCCGTGAAATATTCTTCCCAGGTGCCAATCGGATGTATGTAAAATTCTCATAAAAACACCTCAATTTTTAAAATGTGTATCAATTTTTAAATTCAACAAAAAAGAGAAAAATCCTCTAAGCCAATGGTGACAGCCACATCAGATATCAGATTTGCTTCAAATCTGATATCTGATGTGGCTGTCACCATTGGCACCTATGTTCCCATGGTTTCAAATAAAAGCTCTGTTAGTTCATTATCAATCTGTTTTAGTTCCCTTTCACATTCTGTTATCTTGTCAGTTGCTCTTTGAAGATTGTTTTTATATTCCTGTAAATAATTTACCTTATTTTGAACTCTTTCGCTTTCAAAATTTATTTTAACCTTTACATATTCAAAAAATGCTTCTATCTGGTTAAGAATTTCTTCTGAGATTTGACTCCTTATAACTTCAGAACCTTCCTTTATACATTCAATGGTTGCATTAAATACCATGTCCCAGCATTTAGGCATGTCTTGCATACCATCACTGGTAACTTTTTCTGTGCAGTTTGAGCTGATAACAAATATTCTTTTACTAAATATAACCTTTGATACAAGGCTTTCATTAATACTTTTTATATATTCGTTAAGTTCTTCCCTTTTACCTATTTTCAAAAGCTGGGAAAACTTTTCAACTGCAGGAACATATTTCTCTGCTGGCTGCTTTATTCCCCTTGCCCTTCCAAAATCTCTGCTAATATTATCAATTTCATAGCAAAAGCTTCTTAGGCTATATTCCTCTTCATCTATAATGCTTTCTATTGAAACATCAATCAGAGGAATTATAATCTGTTTAATCCATTCATACATTTCCATATCCACTTGCTCTTCAATTTTTCTATATGCATCAACTATCGGATTCCTAGATTGCTTTATGCTTTGCCCCTCCATATGATTCCTTACTCTTGAAGGAAGACACTCAATAAAATTCTCAACCTCTTCATTTATGGAATTTTTAATTCTTTCCATAAAGAAAATAATTCTATCTTGAATATTTTCCCTATGCAGCAGTGCTCTCCTTACTGCTGCAGTAGAACGATTATATATCATCTCCACATCCTGAGCATTTTGCTCTGCTGTCATATAAAGCTCTCCAATAATTTTTAGAATAGTTTCCTTTATTATTCTTATAAGGTCATAAAGAGGTTTATACAAACTCTCCTTCCTGTGCTCTTGATGGATTGCATCCCTAACCTCAAGAATTGAACTTTTAACAATTATTCCATCATCTTTTCTATTTGTAGCCTTGTTATATCCTAAATCAGAAATAAAAAATATTCCTTCTTCCTTAAACCCTGTACAATTTTTAAGGGATTGAAGTATTCTATTTCTTTCATCATTTATAATATTATCAGAGTTTTTTATTATATAAAAAATACTATTAGAATAAGTTTTGAAGGCCTGCTTATTAAAATCCACTTCATTAATAATTTCATTCAATTCATCCTCTGAAACAATTGTTACAATAAGGTTTATATTCAGCTTTCCTAATATCTCCTTTATCCCATCTAGAGAGGTGGTGTTCTGAAGCTCTGGAATATCAAGAATTTCAATTCCATCCATACAAAAGCTGTCAGAAATAAATATTTCTATATTATCTAATATTTTATTTAATGGAATATATTTATGGAGCTTGGAAACAGGCACCTCTATCTGAAGCATATTATATGGTTCCTTTTGTTCATCATATATTTGAATAAGGTTCTCCTCATGTATATCAGAACTCAATTCATTAGTAAAATGAATTAGGGACCTTTCCCTTTCATCCCACCTTATAGCTATACTTGTGTCACTAGCTGAAAGGTCAGTGGTGTTTAATATCTCCCTTTCAAATAAGGAATTTATTAGGTCAATCCTCTCTTTTCTATCCCTACCCATGATAAGCAGCCTGAAATTTTCTCCAGGCTTTAGGTTCAAGTTTTCCTCATTCAAATTTAGTTTTTCAAAAACTAATTGACTCTGAGCTATGAGACGTTTTAGTTTTTGATAGTTTTTATGAAATAATTCCATTTCATTGTTCAATTACAAACCCCTCCCAAATGGATATTTATCTTAAAATGCCTAAGCTGCTGATATTAAACATTAGCAGTTTGTGAGCATATAAAAAAGGGTTGTCCAGAGCATAGCTATACTATATCCCTGCATTAAAAATGTATCACTATCTATTATACTTACATTATATGGAATTATGACTTAAAAACAAAGCCTATATTGTAAATTTTTACTCACAATATAGGCTAGTGATGGAATTACTTAACCTTCCAGGTCGTTCCTTCCTTTGTATCCAGCAGTTCAATATTCATTTCAAGCAACCTGTTTCTTATTTCATCTGCTCCTGCCCAGTTTTTATCTTTTCTCGCCTGATTTCTTTCATTTATAAGTTGATTGACTAATTCCTCGTCAACATCCCCAGTACTTTCGGTTTCAATCATTAATAAATCCAATGAAAGTACAAGATCAAAGTCCTCAATTAATATAACTTTTTCCATGTTATTAAGGCTATTATCCTTAATAACATCTGATAAAACTGTAAATGCATTAGGAATATTCAAATCATCACTAATCTGTTCTAGGAACTTCTGCTTATAAGCATTGATACTAGCATCATTTACTGTATCATTTTCATCCATATCATTAACTATTGCTGCAATTCTCTTTTTTAATTTTTTATATGCATTTTGAGCATCACTAAGATTTTCATAGCTAAACATAAGCTGCTTTCTATACCTTGACTGAAGGCAGAAATATCTATAATCAAGTGGACTAAAGCCCTCCTCAATTAGCTTTGATAATGTCAGGAAACCTCCACTAGACTTTGACATTTTGCCCCCATCCACTACCAAAAATTCTCCATGTATCCAATAGTTAACCCATTTGTGTCCAGATGCTCCTTCTGACTGAGCTATTTCGTTAGTGTGGTGAATAGGAATGTGATCTACTCCTCCACAGTGTATATCTATCCTATCCCCTAAATACTTAGAGGACATTGCAGAGCACTCAATGTGCCAGCCTGGAAAACCCTTTCCCCATGGTGAATCCCACTGCATTATCTGATTTGAAAACTTTGAATTAGTAAACCACAGTACAAAATCCATGGGATTTTTCTTGTTTTTGTCTACCTCAATTCTTGCACCTGCCTCCAATTCATCCATATTTAGGTTTGCAAGTTTGTTATAGTTCTTGAACTTATCTATTTCAAAATACACATTTCCATTGGCAATATATGTGTATCCCTTCTCCTTAAGTCTTTGTATAAAGTCTATCATATCTTGAATATGGTCCGTTGCCCTGCATACAACAGTTGGTCTTTTAATATTAAGCCTTTCACAGTCCTCAAAAAAAGCATCCTCATAAAATCTTGCTATTTCCCAAACAGTTTTATTTTCTCTTTTTGCTCCAAGTGCCATCTTGTCTTCACCCTCATCAGTATCTGACTCAAGATGTCCAACATCTGTAACATTCATAACATGCTTAACCTTATAACCCGAATATTCAAGGGATCTTCTAAGGGTATCCTCAAATATATACATTCTCAAGTTTCCTATATGTGCATAATTGTAAACAGTAGGTCCGCATGTGTACATACCAATCTTGCCCTCTTTTAAAGGTATAAACTCATCCTTATCCCTTGTTAGTGTATTATAAATATTAAAGCTCATGATTCTCCTCCTTAATAAACTAGTAAAGCCTAAATTGTCTGCAGTTCTAATCAAAAAATAAAACCACAGCATATACTACCTGCGGTCAAATATAGCTAAACAATTGATTTTTTAATAAATAAAATCAACATACACAGGCCGTGTCAGTTAAATATTCGATTACTTTAGAAATACTACAACAACATTCCATATTACACAGCCCCCTTATAATAATCTTTAAAATTATTTTACCACAAAATACAAATTTAACAAGTGGATATAGGTATTTATTATAGCAGTGCAAACCATGGTTCACTTTTGTGACTTAAGGTGCCAGCCATATGAGATTATGAGATTTTATAAAATCTCATAATCTCATATGGCTGGCACCGAGGGTTCGAGGGTTCCGTAGGGGCGAACAGTGTTCGCCCGTGGGGTGCCATGTATAGAGAATACTCTCGTATCAAAGTGTGCAATTGCGGGCGAACACTGTTCGCCCCTACAAAACATAGTAGTACATATATACGACTTGCGACACATTCTTCCTATTCTATTCATCATACTCCAGTACTCCACCGCTTGAAAATAAATAAATATACTTCCCACTAACTCTCATCCCCGTCATTCTCTCAAGTGCCATGGTATAGTAGTCTATCTGTGTTTTATACTTTTCCTTAATAGAGGAAATATTTTCATTGTTTACATAATCAGTTTTATAGTCAACTAGCACAATTTCTCCCTCCTCTTCAAAGTAACAGTCTATTATTCCTTGGAGGAGGATGGTTTCATCTGAATATTTTTCACCTGGAAGACTTGGGTATACTTCTGTACTCTTAAGCTGGATAAAGAAGGGTACCTCTCTTTTTACACAAATAGCTTTTAGCATTCTCTGGCCTAATTCAGACTTGAAGAAGTCCTCAAGCCTGTCAATTCTAGCTGATTTGGCTTGCTTCTCAGTGAGCATTTCATCAAGTATCATTTTTTCTATTTGCTCACCTATCTCCTCACTTGAAGACACCCTATTCAAGTCTAAGTGCTGCATTATCAAATGCATTATAGTACCCTTTTCAGCACCAGTCATAGCCTTTTCCTCCTCTAGGAATCCAGGCTTTTTTACTATTCCGGGGGTGAATACATGGGTTGAGTTTTCGTCATTTAAATCTGCATTAAATCTTCTCTTCAACTCTGTAACTGTAAGCTTGGTTGGTAGCTTTGAGGACATTTTATATTTGTACTCCCAGCTTAATCTTTTTTGAATCTCCTCCCAATATTCTGAGTAATGGATTTCTTGTGAACTGGCTCCATTATCTTGAACTGGTCCTGAAGCAATTTGTTTACTTTGCTCCTTTTGAATTACTTGTGAACTGTCCCCCATACTTTCCAGAACCTCTTCCCTGGTCCAATATTTAACCTTCCATTGGGATTCATCCTCTATCAGGGCTTCACTATTATTTTTTTCAATACCAGCAATTTCTCTTAGCTCCTGGCAGTTTTTGTGTCTAAGAACTGCAGGACATATCCAATCAAGATAACTCTTTGCTTTGTATACTTCATACTCTGGCAGCTTTTGCTCCTTACTATCAAGGGTGCTAATCCACCTTTGGGAGGTCTTCTCAACATCCTTTATTGAACCTGTAATTATTAGCTTTTCCCTTGCACGGGTAAATGCAACATATAGAATTCTCATTTCCTCTGAAAGATTTTCAAGCTTTATCTTCTTTCTTAGAGCTTGCTTAGTTATTGAGGGATAGGAGATTCTCCTCTTAAAATCTACATAATCAGGACCGAAGCCCAAAGACTGGTGAAGAAGTATGCTCTTGTTCAAATCCATCATGTTAAAATTCTTGCCGCAGCCTGAAACAATTGTCACAGGAAATTCAAGCCCCTTGCTTTTATGAATGCTCATAATCCTTACTACATTTTCATTTTCTCCAAGTATCTTTGCACTTCCCATATCATTGCTGCTCTTTTTTAACCTGTTTATAAAATTAATAAAGTTAAACAAACCCTTATAGCTTGTCTCTTCATATTGCTTTGCTCTTTCAAACAGCAACCTCAGGTTTGCCTGTCTCTGAATTCCACCAGGCATTGCACTTGCATATGCATAATAGCCAGTCTCTATATATAGGTACCATATAAAACCATCTGTTGACATAAGGATGGATTTTTTTCTCCAAGCATTAAGTCTGGTTATAAAGTCAATTGCTTTATTACCTAGTTCATTTTCCTCCTCAGATTTTTTCATTAATGCCTCATAGAAATATCCAAGATCATCTGAGAGTCTGATGCTTATAAGCTCCTCCTCTGTAAAGTCTCCAATTGGAGAGCGGAGAACTCCAAGAAGTGGTATATCCTCCAGTGGATTATCTATTACTTGAAGCAGGGACATTATTGTTTTAACCTCAGTGGTGTTAAAATATCCTGTTCCAGTATCTGCATATACTGGTATGGAAGCTCCGATAAGTTCCTCCATAAATACGGGAGCCCAGCTTGAGGTTGCACGCATTAGTATAACTATATCCCTGTATTCAAGAGGTCTATATCCTTTAGTATTTTTATCAAATACCATAAATTGTTTTCCATCAACAGGGTTCATCAACTCCCTGATTCTTTTTCCAACCATTCTGGCTTCTACCTGAATTGCATCAATATCCTCTTCCTCTTCAAGTTGAAGTTGAACTTCATCTTCATCCTCCTCAGCTTCAAGCAGTTGTGAACTGGCTCCTTGGTTATCACCCTCATTGTTGCCAGTTTGGAATTGTTGTGAACTGGCCCCTTGGTTTTTCTCGATTAGGTGGAGCTCTACCGGCCCGCCACACTGGGCTGATTGCTCCTCAAGAAGTTTATATTCTGCACCAGGATTTAGGGCTTCCTTGGAATCGTATTCAAGCTCTCCAATGTTGATGGACATTATTTGCTTGAATATATAGTTAACACTGTCCACTACCTCTTTTCTGCTTCTGAAGTTTTTATAAAGAAGTATTTTCATGTCCCTTGAGCCTTTCTCTGCAGGATATCTATTATATTTATCTAAAAACAACTCTGGCTTAGCTTGTCTGAACCTGTATATGCTTTGCTTAACATCACCAACCATAAACATATTAGGAGTATCGCTATCCTTTTTTGATATGGTTGTAAGCATTACCTCTTGAACCATGTTGCTGTCCTGGTACTCATCCACAAGTATTTCATCAAACCTATCCCTTATTGCCAATGCTGTTTCCGAAGGTGTTCCATCCTCACCTAAGAGTATTTGAAGACAGAAGTGTTCTATATCGTTAAAGTCAATTATGCCCTTCTCTCTTTTCTTATCCTGAAATCTTTTGTTATACTCTATTACAAGCTCAGACAGGGTAAACATTAGTGGGTATAGAAATTGGAATTCTCCTTTGATACTCTCTCCATCAGAGATGAAAATATCCTCTTTTATACTCTTAAGCTTATCCTTTACTCCATCTCTTATCTTTTTAACTATTTCCTGTCTTTCCTTATCCACATCCTTGCCGCATCTTGGGAGTTTATCAAAATCCAAATTAGAAAAACCCTCATAAAGAGAAGCAAATCCAATATCACACCCACTAAGCAGTTCATTTATTCTACCTGCATCATTTTGAAAGGCTGGTAGATATGGGTCAAGACCTTCAGATCTCTTAATGATTGATAAAGCCCTTTGAGTTTGTTCAAGTACACCCATTAGTTCTATTTTAATGCTCTTCACAATTATATTCGCCCATGAGGAGGTACCAAAATCGAAATCCTCATCAACATTGTAGGCTTCAGCCATTTCATGAAGCCACTTTTCAGGCCAGGGAGTTGATCTGGAAAATTCATATAGGTTCAGTATCATCTCCTGAAGTGCAGAGTCATCCCTGCTGCCACTGTAGCTCTCAACTAATGATAGGAAATCTTCTCTAACCTCATCATCATATTTTCCTTCAAACATTTCCTCCATAGTCTCCTGCTTTAGGAGAGTACACTCTGTTTCATCACCTATCCTAAAATTAGGGTCCAGGTCTATCAAATGAAAATTATTTCTTATAACCTCAAGACAGAAGGAGTGTATTGTAGTAATACTTGATTTATTTAAAAGGGTAAGCTGCCTTTGAAGCCTTTTAGAGTCGGGATTTTCATCGAGAACCCTAGTTATTGCATCCCCTATTCTTTCCCTCATCTCAGAGGCTGCTGCATTTGTAAATGTAACCACTAATAGCTTGTCTATATCAACTGGATTTTTGTCATCAGTTATCTTCTTGATTATTCTTTCAACCAAAACTGCAGTCTTACCAGCTCCAGCTGCTGCAGCAACCAGTAGATTACATCCCCTTGTGTCAATTGCTCTTTTTTGTTCAGGTGTCCATTTAGTATCACTCATTTTCTGCCCCTCCTCCCTCTTCAGTCTTTGGTGTTATAAGCTGCCATATTTCATCATCATTCAGGTCCTTTATAAACTTATATTTATTCTCCTTAATACCTGGATCAAATTTACATACTGAGCTAAGCTTGCAATATTCACATGGAGTATGTCCCTTTTTCTTGTATGGTGTTATCTCAATATTCCCATCTGCCATCTCTTGACATAACTCAGCCAGCTTCCCTCTTACATGTCCCCTGAGGTGGTCAAACTGCTCAATTGTTGCAGCAGAGGATTTGCCAAGAGTGCCATCCTTATTGATTCTTGCAGGTATTATTATTGAATTGCCATCCATTTCCCTGTCCATTTGGTTTATAATATCCTTATCTGCAAGTAATAGGCCCTTCATTTTAAGTTTTTTCATTATTTCCTTTTCTATTTCCTCATCCACTACATCACCCTTTGTCTTTATAATAGGGTCATCCACCCTAAAGTATAAAACTCCACCTGGAAGCAATGGCTTATCAGAGGTTTTATTATTACTGGAAATCATGGCATCAAGATAAACTAAGAGCTGTATCTGAAGGCCATAGTAAACGTCAGACAGCCTAAATGCCTTGCTTCCTGATTTATAATCCACTACTCTTATATAGGTTCCGTCCTCCCTTTCCATTTTATCCACCCTGTCGATTCTTCCAATAAGGTTTATCCTCTCTCCAGAGGATAGCTCTATTGTTATTGGTGGAAAATCTCCATTTACTCCAAATCCAACCTCATATCCTGTTGGCTCAAAGCCACTCCTTTTAATGTGAAGTGCAATTAGCCATACTGCCCTTGTTAATACTCTTTTTAATCTTGTTGTTATATATTTATATCTTGAGGAGCTTGAAAGTATGGAGCTTAAGTCCCTTGCTGCAAGCTCATCAACAATTTCCCCAACCCTTGTCTGGCACCATTCACTTTCTACCTCACGCCAGCTCATGTTATTTTCCTTAAGTGTCCTTGAAAAGCTGTCGATTACACTGTGCATGAAGGTACCAAGGTCAGGAGCACTCATTTCATATACCTTCCTATCCCTTGCCTTTAGTCCATATTGAACAAAGTATGCAAATGGACATTCTACATACTTTTCTAGCCTTGAAACACTAAAATACATTTCCTTTCCATAAAGACTTCTAACCTTTTTTAAATCCCTAAGCCTTATTTGGTTTGAATAGGTCAGCGCTGTGGCAACCCTTTTAAGCTTAGGCTTCCATTCCTCTCTACTCCCATACCAGTCCTTTACATCCTTCCATATAGGGTTCACAATAAAGCCCTCATGCTCATCCCTAATTACTCCAACAAGCTCCTTAAAGGTTGGAGCAGGTCTTGTAATCTGATTAACATCACCCTTGTCCCCCTGAATAATGTTGCTGAACTCCCTTATGTTAGGAAATAGCTTTTTAACCCTGGAAATTAGTATTGAAGGTCTCATGGATTTTCCCTCATGGTCTGCAATTGGATAGCTCAGTCTTAAATACCTTCCTGCTGTGGTTAATGCGCTATATACTAAAAACTGTTCCTCAAACACCTTAGTTTTGGTTCCTGAGGCAAGCTCAACTCCTAGCTCTCTTAAGCTGTCCCTATCATTATCATTTAATATTCCCTCATCCTTTGCAGCCTGTGGGAATATTCCATCATTCACTCCTATAATATACAGATAGCTTATATCATGACTCTTTAATCTCTCAATACTACCAACTAAAACCTGGTCTAGGGCTGGTGGTATTAGTCCTATACTGTATTCTCCCAGACCCTGAGTAAGTATTTTAAGAAATTGCTCCAGGGACATTTTATCCTGGCCCATTACCTCAACTATTTGGTCCAGGACTCCCATTATCATATTCCAGATTTGGCTGTATTCACTTGCACTATCCAGCTCCCCCGATTCCTTAAATTCCTTAATCAAGCCTTCGATTTTATCTGGAATGCCAATGTCAAATAAGAATTCATATAGCGCTTTGCAAACCTCCCTTGCATTTTTGCTCTTTTGAATTTTTGAGTAAAATATGCCAAGTGGAGCTGTAATCTCATTTTTAACTCCATTTACTCTTGATATAATATTACCTTCATATTCTGATAATTCCTCATTATACCCGTAATTCAACCTATACTTCCAATTTTCCTCAAGCCATCTCTTTCCTCTTATTCCGTTGGCGAGTACATAGTTTTCAAGCATATCTACTTCATTTTTATCAATACCTAATAATCCTGTTTTGAGATATCTGAAAACAGGCTCATAGGACCAATTTTTAGTTAATATTTCAATTGCAGAGGTTATTAAAAGCACAAGAGGATTGTCCACAATCTCTCTCTTTTGATCTATAAAGTATGGAATTTCATACTCGTCGAATATAGCTTTTATAAGATTCTCGTATCCCGCCAAGTCCCTTGTGACAACAGCAATATCCCTATATCTGATTCCAAGGTCTCTGCATATTCTTACTATATCCTTTGCAGCTTCCTCAATCTCTGCATATTTGTTTACAGATTTAAATATACTTATACTCTCTGTTTTACCTGGATACTGACTGTATGGAAATGAGAACATATGCTTTTCTAAATGCCCTATTTCAGTACTCTCCCTATATCTCCATCCAGGATTAGCATTTAGCCTTACTGGTGGTTCAATCTTAATATTTCCCTCTACTGCAAGCCTTTGAAGCTTAAGCTGTGTAAGCTTAATAGTTGAAAACACATCAGTCTCCTCAATCTCTCCAGGGCTCAAACTATCAGTACAAAGAGCTACATTTACCCTTGATGCCATTCCCATTAATTTTTCGATTATGGTATACTGCTGAGGAGTAAAGCTTGAAAACTCATCAATCCATATTTCTGCACCTTTAAATAAATTTGATTTTTCAAGCTTTTCACCAAGTAGTGTTAGATC